>JAHEZA010000195.1 GCA_023251335.1 Chitinophagaceae bacterium
ATGGAAACAGGCGCAGATTTGCTTTTAAAAACTATTCGAAAATTAGAAAAAGGAAATCTTAAAGAAATTGAGCAGCGTTCAGCTTTGAGCTTTGAGACCTCAGCTTCGCTCCGTCACGCACCAAAAATCTTTACCGAAACCTGCGAAATAAACTGGAACAAAAATGTAGAAGAAATTTATAATCTCATCCGTGGTTTGTCGCCTTACCCTGCTGCTTTCACTTTTTTGAATGGAAAGAAATTGAAAATATTTGCTTCGCAAAAAGAAATTAGTGGCGAACGGAATGAGCCTGGCAATTATGTTACCGACCACAAGACGTTTTTGAAATTCGTGGCTGCGGATGGTTTTATTTCCGTAAATGAAATTCAACTTGAAGGGAAAAAAAGGATGAAGGTCGAAGATTTTTTGAGAGGATGGAGAGAAGGGTAAAGGATTTACAGTCCTGGTTCGGTAACAGTAAAGCAATAAAAAGTAAGGATTTTTATTTCTTTATCTCCAACAGGCAACCGTACACGATTCATAAACATTTAGCTTACAAACAGATAAATGAGTTTGATCAATACAAAAATGAAACAAAAAAATAATTCTTTTTTTTGATAAAAAAATTAATCCTGCTATCTCTGCTCCATGTCAAAAATATATTGGCTGCCTTCGCGCCGGCTATCAGGTATTTACATTTTGAGGTCATGGATGGATTCGAACCATCGTAAAAGGTTTTGCGGACCTGTACCTCACCCCTCGGCCACATGACCATAATGAAACCTCTTCTACTACTTACGCGTTAGAAGAGGCTTTGAAAGATTTTTTTATTCTGATAATCTATGAATATCTTTTAACATAAAGAGCGATGATATGCCTTTGCATTTACAGAGAATAACGCAAAGTCATACCGTAAGTTCTGGGGTCAGCAAGCACTCCTGCATATTGCCCTGCATTGCCTCCTGCCGGTAATAATTGCTCAAAATAATTTTTGTTAAATAGGTTACGACCCCAAATAAAGAATGATAGCCCGTTCGCTGCGCGAAATCCAAGTCTGCCATTTGCCAGTGTATAGTCATTAATATTCAGATAGGCAGAGGGTGAAGGGCTTGATGAGAACGAAGAACGATAATAGCCATCTAATGCAACAAAAAACTTTCCGGCTTTGCCTAAAAATGCAGTTGGTGTAGTGAACTCGCCTCCCAGTGATCCCGCCCATTTGGAAATGCCTGGAAGCCAGCCTCCTGAAATATCTTTAAAAGCTACCTGCACCCCATCTTTGGTCAGGCCTGTTTCTTCAAGTGGGAGTGGCGCATTCGTAAACTTTACATATTTCCCATTGGTATAAGTGCCTGCGCCATAGAACGAAAAGTGTTTGCTGGCTGTGATATTAGCGTCTAGTTCCACTCCCTTTACGTTTACCTTCTCGGCATTTGCGAGGTAGCCGCGATTAACGCCTACCTGGGGCGATTGCACATTTGCCTGGTAATCTTTGATATCTGTGTTGTATAAGGTCAGGTTCAACGTAAAGTTTGCATAGGGTGTAGTCTTAATGCCAATTTCATAATCAGTCACTTTCTCCGGTTTTATAACCGACAGGCTAAGCGCCGGTTGTCCGTTAATAGCCGGCAAGCCTCCTACATTAACCCCAATAGGTTTATAGCTGGTTGAGTAGGTTGCAAAAACATTCACATGATCATTGGGCTTGTACGCCGCTGTAATTTGATAGGTAACGTTATTCTCATCAGCGCTTGTAGCAAACGCCTGATTGCTATATACTCCCTGCTGTAATTTTATTAATGTAGAATCGGTTGTTTGTAACCCGCCGTATGTGGTTCGGTCGTAGGTTACATCTTTCTTGTCGTAATTAAAACGGATACCTGGCAATACATGCAATGCTTTACTAATCTTCCAATCGATATTTGCAAAAGCTGCTGCGCTAAGGGATTTAATCCCGGAGTTAGTTAGTGCACCATACCCATCAAACAGACCGGGTGTTTTCCACAAATCGCTGGTAGAGCTTTGTACAAAGCGCCACTGATCCTTACCGGATTCTTCATTGCCATGTGTAATAACCTGTTGCCCGAGGATAAAAAGCCCAACCACTCCACTCAAATGAGAAGAGAAAACACCTGCATAACGTACTTCCTGCGACCATTGCTGATGTTTTGAAGGATTTTGTGATTTATCCAATGCCTGTAAACCTGTAAAGTCCCTGTCATTTGACGGATTCCAGTGCCAGTAGCGCCATGCTGTTGTGGAAGTAAATGTACCGGGGCCAACCTTTGTGTCAATATTTACAGATGCCCCTCCAAGATCATTATCCGATCTCCAGGGAGTATCATGATCTATGATCCGGTCAAATGGATTTAAGCTTGGTAATGTATAATTAAGATCACCAATAATAGCATCGAATTGGCGGTAACCAGGCCGATTTGTTTTCACCACACCCGCGACTACTTGCGCATATCCATCAGGGCGCTGGCGGGAAGCATCTCCTGACAATATAATTGAGGTATTATAAGAATCCTTAAATAACAACTGGCCATGAAAGCCTAAATTATTAATGTCATTGGTATATTTTCCGGTATTTACATTTTCGATTACACCATCCCGTTGTGTTCCCGAGAAAGAAAGGCGTCCCGCCAACTTTTTACTCAAAGGCCCTGTTATTGAGCTTTTAGCCTGTACAAAACCATAGTTTCCATACCCTGCTTCAAAGTTGGCGCCTGGCTTAAAGCTGGGCTTACGTGTTATTATGTTAAAAGCTCCTGAAGTAGTGTTTTTGCCAAAAAGAGTTCCCTGCGGGCCACGTAATACTTCAATACGCTCTATGTCTATAAAATCGAGTGTAGCCGCTGCAGGGCGAGCATAATATACTCCATCTACATAGAAACCTACACCGGGGTCAAGGCCATCGTTGGTGAGCCCGAACGGAGATCCCAGCCCCCGGATATTAAGTCCTGTATTGCGAGGATTGGAGGAATAAAGCTGCACGGATGGTAATAATTCTTTCACGCGGTTTACATTGAAATCGCCGGCTTCATCTATTTGTTTGCCTCCTACTACAGAAATAGGAATTGGAACATCCTGAAGCACCTCTCTGCGGCGCCTCGCTGTAATAATAATAGTATCCTTGCGAAACAACGCCTCAAGCCGGACCAAAATATCATTGGTATTTTCATTCCTGATAATCCGATCCTCAGATTTATATCCTGCAGAAGAGATAATTAATGTGTATGGAAAGCTTTGATTACCCTGAAGAGAAAAAAAGCCTAAAGAATCCGTATTAGTTCCTGTGCCGGTGTTTTTTATTATTATGCTGGCGTAAGGAACACCATCGTTGTTTTCGTTAACTACATGGCCACGTAGTTGTGCAAATGTTAGCAGAGACAATAAAAATTCTGGAATTAAAATGATAATGTGTTTCATGTAATTGAGTTTTTGAATTTTTAGTTTATAAATTGATAGACTATGTAATTAATTTTTTTTTATATTTTGTAATGTTACCTGCTAGTGAACACACAAGCATTCGGGTTATTTTTTCGGTACACGTTTTCGGTACACGAAAAAAATAGCCTTATTTACTATGTAAAGTCCTAGTAATTTTAACCGGTGTTAAACCAAAATCTTAAATGAAGAAGGAATAAAATGCCTGCTTATTGGCGTTAAAGAATTATATACGATGACAACATCGCATTCGTAAAACAAGCAGAGAAAGGTTTGTTGAAAGTTTTAAAATTCTCATAAATTATTTGTAGGTGCAAATATAAGGCGGTTTCTATTAGTCTACCAAATTAGTAGGGTATTAATTTAAAATTTTTTTTATTGATGCAACAATTGAATAATCACTTTCCAAAGTGTCATGCAACTTGTGAGGATTACCAGGGTGCCAATACCTATAAACATTTTTTTAACGGGAACCTTGCCTACCAGTCTTGCGGCCAGCGGTGCGGCTATGAGACCGCCAATAATAAGCCCCGCAACATCGGTGAATGGAATACTTTTCAGCAAGATAAAAAAAGTAATGGAGCTGGCTAGCACCACAAAAAATTCGGCAAGGCAAACAGAACCTACTACATAACGCGGACTTTTTCTTTTTGAAATAAGCGTGCTGGTAACCAGCGAGCCCCAACCACCACCTGCAAATGCATCCGTAAATCCGCCAACCACAGCGAGCCATCCGGCGCGTTTTACTTTGTTCTTCGGATTGCGTTTTTTAAATGCTTTCATGATGATAAAAAAGCCGAGGTATATGGTATAAAGCGAAACCGGAATACGAACCCAGTAAGAATATTTTTGCGCATAAAATGCAAGCGCCGCGCCTATGATTGCACCAATGATGCCAGGTATAACTAATACCTTAAATAATTTTTTATTAAAATTTCCGAAACGATGATGACTATAACCAGATAAACCGCTGGAAAATACCCGGGCCGAATGCACGCGGCTGCTCACGATTGCAGGACTAACGCCATTCGCCAACAAAAATGTCGTAGAAATGGTGCCATAGCCCATTCCAAGGGAACCATCGGCCATCTGAGCCAGGAAGCCACACAGCAACATCATCAAAAAAGATTTTTTATCAATGATTGAAACTACATCTCGTGTACTCTCCTGTATAGTTTCTAAAGGAATATAGGAAAGCACCGCATGGCCTAGTATCATAAAGAAGAAAGCGAGCAAACTCCACGTTACAATACGCTGCCATTTTTTCCCTTCTGTTTTTGTGGGTTCCTTTAATACTGATTGTTTTGCAACCAGCACCTTCGTAATATCATTTAGCTGCTTCACCTTTTCGTCAAAATCTTCGTGTAAGCCCTGCCGTATCGTTTGCATATTGTCCAACACATTTTCCATTTCGTCAGGAATCATCGTATTCATCACTTCCTTTAGACGCCTGGCAATAGTCGGAGATTTTCCATTAGTAGAAATCGCTATTTTGATATTTCCTTTTTGTACAATGGAACCCAAATAAAAATCACAAAGGCCGGGTTTGTCTGCTACATTTATCAATTTACCTTTTTGCTCCGCATCCCATTTTATTTGCTTCGCAACATTAAGATCATTTACCGCGGCGATCACCAGGTCGGCTTCTCCAATATCGTCAATGATATATGGTCTTTCAAAAAGTTGCAGGTTATTTTTCTCTTCAGCAATTTCTTTGATGCGGTCGCTGATAGATATACCAACGAGCCGGATCTTTGTCTGTGGCGAATTATTTAGAACCGCGTTTAATTTCTCCAGGCCAATTTTTCCACCACCGATAATCAACAATCTCATATCTTCCAGTTTTAGAAAAACAGGAAACAGGTTGTTATCTTTTGTAACTACCTGTGGCATTGTTAAATCTATTGTTGGCGATATTGTTTCCAATGTTATTTTTTATTTTTTTAAGATCATTCAGTGTTCAGCTTTGCGCGAAACGTATAATCTCCGAACGATTCATTAAAAGCTCTATTCTTTTTAAAATCTCCAAACAACCCGTCAAGTTCAGAAAGAATTTCTGTTTCATTCAGGCTTTCTTTATGTAATTTGTTTAGCCTGTAACCTTCATGGTCGCCGCCTAAATTGAGATTGTATTTGCCCGGCCCCGTTCCAATGAATCCAATTTCTGAAACGGAAGAACGACCGCAACCATTGGGGC
>JAHEZA010000196.1 GCA_023251335.1 Chitinophagaceae bacterium
TTTATCAAAAAAATAAAATCATCAGAAAAGGAGCTCTAAAACTGATCTGAAACAATTTTAACTAAATGAGATAACAACCAGCATTAAATTCCGTTAATATTTCAAGATCTACCTACCCCTAAGAATATTAAAAATTGATTGAAGCAAAACTTACTATGAATCTTTTCAAGCGGATGAATCTTTTTTTAAGATCGTCCACTTTTAAATCTGCGGGTATTTATACCTTTTCCAGTTTTCTTGCCAAATCAGTAGGTTTTTTTCTCCTGTTTATCTACTCAAATCCTTTATACATCAGTGTAGATGAAAATGGGTTACTTAATTTGCTTACCAGCTCCATCTTTATTTTCATGCCCTTTTTATCGCTGGGGATCATCCATTCTACCAGCGTTGACTTTTTTAAACTAAATAAGGATGAGTTTAAAGATTCGTTTACATCCGGATTAATAATCCCCGCAGTGGCGATGGTATTCGGTGTTTTGGTGTTATTTCTTTTTAGAAACCAATTAAAATCAGCATATAATTTCCCGGAAAGCTTTGTATTTATTATTCCGTTTATAACCCTCCTGTTTTTTTTCACGGAGCAACTTTTAAGTTTGATCAGGAATAATGATGAACCGGTAAAATATTTCAAGGCTGATTTCATCAGGCTTATAATAGAGGCATCTCTTTCTATATTACTGGTGGTAAGTTTTGGTTGGCGGTGGAAAGGCCGTGTGGCAGGAATTATTGTAGCTAATGTGGTATTATGCATCGTAGCTTTTTCCTATTTTAAGAAAAAAGGTTACCTGTTTGGAAAGATCAGAAAAAAATACCTTAAAGCGGAATTGCTTTATGGATTCCCAATTATCATAATGCAATGCAGTATTTTTTGCCTGTCGAGCTCTGATAAATTTTTTCTCTCATATTTTACTGACAATACCGCTGTCGGTATTTATGGTTATGCGTGCGTTTTTGCTGCAATAATTACCATTATTTGCTCCGCAATATTAAATTATGTTACCCCAAAGATATTTAAGTGCCTTTCAGAAGAAATGGTAGACTTTAAACAAATTCTTAAATATTTTATTTTCTATACCGGTTCAGGTTTGTTGGCGCTTGTGGGTATTTTACTGGTGACTCCTTTTCTATATAAATATTTTATAAATGCCCGGTATCACTCTGGTCTTGACTATTTATATTTAATTTTATCAGGATACCTTTTCTGGAATCTAACCACTTTTTTTTATTCATTTTTACTTTTTAAAAAACAAAAAAGAAAAATATTATTTCTCTCTTTAATCTCCATTGGTATCAGCCTGGGAAGCAATTTTTTCTTTATAAAAAATTACGGAATAAAAGGAGCTGCGATCTCTGTTTGTACCAGCTATTTGATCGTATTGATTATAACGCTGATTGCCTCTCACAAGGAAGTGCGGTCTATGAAAAATTCACTCCCATCTTTTTTTAAGCGATAGTAATTTTTTTCGGACAAACTTCTAATAAAAATGATTTTTCTGCGTTATCACAAGTATAATCCCTAATGATACTTACCGTAAATCTACCTTATGAAGAAGATGATTAAGAATGTTTATGAGAAAATTCCTTTTAAAAGAGAAGCATTTTCCCTTTTAAAAATAACTGCAAACTTACCTGAATCTGTATATCAGCACTTATATTTTAATGGGATCATTAATGTCAAAGTCAATGAAAATGAAAGTTTTAAGATGATGCATTATGGCCACCCCATTGAAAACGACCTTTTCTGGAAAGGACTGTATGGCAGTTGGGAGAAACAGTCCATGAAGTTGTGGACGAACTTGTCAAAAAGATCAAATATTATTTTTGATATAGGCGCCAATACCGGCGTGTATTCTATGGTGTCTAAGACGGTTAATCCACGCGCGGAAGTACATGCGTTTGAGCCTTTTGAAGCAATACATCAAAAGCTGGACTATAATGCCAGTATCAATAATTTTAAAATACATACCAATTGCAAAGCCATTTCAAATTATACAGGAGATGGCGTTATTTACACAGATGGAGGGGATTTTGCCTATTCAGTAACCGTAAATAAAAATTTATGGGTAAAAGACCAGCAACCTGTAGAACTAAATATTAAGACGATTACGCTAAAGGAATATATTGAGCAAAATAGAATTACAAATATTGACCTGATGAAGATAGATGTGGAAACGCATGAGCCGGAAGTTATGGAAGGATTCATTCCCTATTTTAATCAGTTTAAGCCGATATTATTAATTGAGATATTAAATGATGAAGTGGCGCAAAAACTTAATAATTATTTTGATGTTGATAAATATAGTTTTTATAATATTGATGAAAAAGCCGGTATCAGAAGAACGATGTCATTAATGAAAAGCGATTTTTACAATTACCTCATAGTGCCGAAAGAAAAAGAAGTATATATTACCAATCTAAACGCGGATAATGAGTTCTAATTTTTTTATTCAACTGCTGTATTTTTTAAAATGAAAAAAACGGTTCTATATATTATTGATAACTTATCGGGAATCGGAGGTGCAGAATTAATGTTGATAGCGCCCCTTAAAGATATCCACCAGGATTACAATATTATTTTAGTTACGCTCGTACCTGTGAACGTTTTTGAAGAAAATTATTTCATCGGTGATAAGCAGTATTGTATTGAAATGAATTCAAAAAAAGATGTATTAAAGTCGGCAAAAAAATTAAAAGAAATCATTAAAACGAATAACGTAACCTTTGTCCATTCTTTTCTTTACTGGAGTGGTATTATAGCACGGCTGGCATGCGGCAGGAAAACACCTTATGTTTTTAGCCTTGCTACCATAATGTCTGAGCATATTTACAATTACAGATGGTATAGCGGATATACCAGGCTTTTGGAACGTGTCACCTATAAAAAAAGCCATTCTATCATATCGCCTACCAATGAGGTCCTTGCAGATTTCAACCGCTCAATTGGCGTTAAGGGGAAATCTGAAGTGCTCTATAATTTTGTGCTGGATGATTATTTTGAAAATGAAATAAATTACAACGCACCTTCGAAGGAAATAAAATTTGTAGCGGTGGGCAATATCAAAGAAGTAAAAAATTACCAGGTAATTATTGATGCTTTTGAGCTCTTGCCAAACTATCCTGTTTCTCTTGATATTTTTGGACTGGGCGATTTAAAAGAGTCGCAGAAGAAACAGATCAGAGATAGCAATCTCCTGGTAAATTTAAAAGGAAGCCATGATAAAATTTTTGAAATGTTGCCTATCTATGATGTATTTATTATGAGTTCTCTCACAGAAGGCTTCGGTATCTCAGCTGCCGAGGCAATGGCGGTCGGGCTTCCTCTTTTGCTTTCTGATATTAAAACACTTAGAGAAGTTACCCATGGAAATGCGTTGTTTTTTGATCCCCTCGATGCGAAGTGTTTGGCGGATGCAATAAAATCTATTTTTGAGAGGAAAGTAGATTTGAAAGCGTTGTCTCAACGAGGTAAATTAATAGCAAGGGAAAATTATTCAAAGAAGAAATATGTCACCGGGCTGCTAAAAATATATTCGAAAGTTCCAACGAGACTTCAGGGATTTTCGAATATTCAACAATTCGTTGCTTAAAAGGCAAGTTCAAAATCAGTAAACAAACAAATATTCACGATTCTTATTTAAAATTTAAAATCCCGGGTTGATAAGAAACGTATAAGCCAAATCCAGACAAGCATAACCAAAAAAGAAAATAATATGGAACTGAACCAGGAAACCTATAATAACCAAAAGGTAATAGCTGAATATGATAAATTTGATTTCTTGTTCAAATCAGAAAATCATATTTTGATCAAGCTAAGAAGTTATCTGGGTAATTCTTCTGTTTTGGATATTGGGATTGGTGCAGGTCGCACTACGAAACGTTTGGCAAAATTATGTTATCAATACATTGGGATAGATTATTCTGAAAATTTTATTGCGCATTGCAAAAAGAAATTTAGCGGATTGGAAAACGCATCCTTTAGTTTTGCCGACGCCCGTTCTATGCCACAGTTTGCCGACAATAGTTTTGATTTTGTAATCTTTAGCTTTAACGGTATTGATTGCATGGATATGGAAGGCCGTAAGCTCGTAATGGAAGAATGTAAACGATTGCTAAAAGATGGTGGTATGTTTTGTTTCTCCTTTCATAATTTTTATACAATTCCAAAACTATATTCTTTGTACGTGTCAAAGAATCCTTTGAAATGGAATGAATCATGGCGCAGGTACAAACTGGTGAACAAATTAAATCCGGCTCAGGAAAAATTTTCACAGAAAGACTATATTATTTTGCGCGACGGCGAAAACAATTTTAAATCAGATGTGATGTATGTCAAGCCGGAATTTCAATTAGACATGTTGCGAAATTACGGCTTTGAACCGGTTTGTTTTTATGACGCTGAAAAAGGAATAAACATTCCTACTTTACAATTGCGCGAAAGCAAGGCACAATGGATCTACGCATTAACCAAATTGAAAAAATGAGCTTAAGCGTTTTAGTAAAAAATACTCTTGATAATAATGAACTTTCACAGGCGAAAAATCTTTTTGAACAAACGGGATTTTCGGCTTTTCTTCAACATCCCGAATATGGAAAAGTAATCGGCAAAAATGCGCTGCATGTTTTGGTGTTCGATGAATTGGCGATTTTAAAAAGCTATGCGCTGGTGGAAGTTAAAAATAAGTTGCTGGCAACCATTTCTTTCGGCCCACTGTGTGCTGATGAAAATTCATTTTCAGATTTAATCTTGCCCTGTTGCCAGGCACTTCTTGAATTTGGATTTAAAATTGTCCGTTTTCTACCGCCATTTATTCAAACACATAATTGGCAAAAAACAAGGGAAATTCTTCAAAAACAATTTTCCATTTTTTCGTTATCTACTCAATTAAACTGGAGCACGTTGGTTCTTGACATTTTGCCACCGGAAGAAATCCTTTTAAAATCATTCTCAGAAAATCATAGGAGAAGCATCAAAAAAGCGAATGCTGAAAATCTTATTGTTGAGCAGGTAAGTAATATTCAACAAATGAATTCTTTCGCTGAAGGGCTGTGCAAAATGTATGAGGCCAGAAATATTACCTGTAATTTAGAAATGGAAAAAGAAAGATTGAAAAATTTATTTTCTTTTGCTATTGAGAAAGGGAATGGCCTTATACTGGTAATAAAAAAAAACGCTCAAATTTTAGGTGGCATTGTTTTAATAAAACATAATAACAAAATATTTTACTTAGTTGGGTTTTCCGATCCCGATTATAAAAAGACACCGATTAACCATTTGCTTTTTTATAAATCGTTTGAAATCGCCAGGGAAGCAGGATGCAATTATTTTGATTTTGGTGGATATGGCAGAGAAGGCTTTGCTGATAGCCAGGTATTGAACATCAACCGGTTTAAAGATGGCTTTAAAGGAAAACGTGTTGATTATCCCGACACCATTTTCATTGCAAAGAATTCATTTTATAAATTGGCTTATTGTAATTATATGAAATGGATCAAAAGAACGAAATAAGACATTCTTATGAAAAATTGGTTATTTAAATTTTTATATAGTACGCGCGTTCCATTTGTTTTGCGTTCATATAAACAAAGAAATAAACTAGCCACCATTCTTTGTTTACACAGGA
>JAHEZA010000197.1 GCA_023251335.1 Chitinophagaceae bacterium
CGTATCTGAAAAGATATTCTGCAAGGATCAATACGTTATTTAACATAAAAGACAATATCCGGGTTGGTGAAAATCTTTATGTTTTTAATAAGCAAAATCCTTCATTTACTAACCAAAATGAAGGAAACGCTATTTCTTACAGCTATCGTGAAAGCCCAATCATCCCGATTTATGACATTATGGGAAATTATGCGGGTACCCATTCACAAGGGTTGGGTAACTCACAAAATCCGGTAGCCAATCAATTGCGCGCACAGAATAATAAATCAAATGACTGGCAGATGTCGGGTAATGCGTTTGCAGAAGTAGATTTTTTGAAGCACTTCACCGTTCGTACGAGTATCGGGGGTACAGTTGATAATTATTATTATTATTATTTTAATTATACTCAATACGAAAATGCAGAAAATAATACTAACCCCAATACTTTTGGTGAAGGCGGAGGTTATAATTCTCAATTGACATGGACGAACACACTTACTTACAAACAAACTTTTGGTAAGCATGATGTGAAGTTTTTATTGGGAACGGAAGCCAACACTTATTATGGCAGGCAGATAGCCGGAACTCGGAGTGGCTACTTCATTACCAATTCCAGCAATCTGACGGTGGATCCTAACTTATGGACACTCGGATTTGGACCCGCCTCGTCCCAGACCAATACAGATAACGGTGGAGTTTATCAAAGTTCGCTTTATTCTCAGTTCGGTCGCCTTGATTATAGTTATAATGACCGTTATTTGTTAAGCGGTGTTTTAAGAAGGGATGGTTCATCGCGTTTTGCTCCCGGCCATCAATATGGTTATTTCCCGTCTTTTACAGCGGGATGGAGGATTTCGAATGAATCTTTTTTCCCGGTTACTTCCTGGCTGAACGAATTGAAAATTCGTGGTGGTTGGGGTAAATTGGGTTCTATTAATAACATCAACGCTACCAACCCCTACAACCTTTATAGCCTTAATGCAGCAAATGCAGGTTATGATATTGCGGGAGTAAATAGCGGTACCATCGGCGTTGGCGCGTATGCAAGCCAAAATGGAAATACCAATACTACCTGGGAACAGGATATCATCACTAATATCGGTTTTGACGCCGGCTTCTTCCAGAACAAACTTCAGTTATCATTTGACTGGTATAAAAAGCAAATCAGTGGTTTATTATTTCAACCTGCCACATCGGATTTTGGCGGTGGTGCTTCTCCTGCTTATGTTAACGTGGGAGATATCGGTAACACAGGAATTGATGCCTCGTTGGCGTATCACGGCAACGTCAGCAAAGACCTGAGTTTTGATGCCAATCTTACCTTTACTACCTATGATAATAAAGTAAAGGACCTGGGCGATACCAAGTACATTACAAGAAACAATTCAGGTTCTTCCCGTATTGGCGCATTTACCCGTTTGCAGACAGGTGAAGCTGTAGGTGCTTTCTACGGGTATGTTCAAGATGGACTCTTCCAAAATTGGGCTGATGTAAATAAATCCGCTAAACAGGGTGATGCCGCTCCCGGACGTTTTAAATTTAAAGATGTAAGTGGCCCCGATGGTAAACCTGACGGCATTATTGATGATAACGACAGAGCCTTTTTTGGAAATCCTAATCCAAAATTTACAACAGGGTTAAATCTCGGAGTCAATTTCAAGAATTTTGACTTCTCTACCTTTTTATATGCTTCAGTAGGCAATGATGTAATTAACTATGTTCGCTATTGGACTGATTTCCCACAAGTATTTGAAGGAGCAGTGAGTAAAGATGCGGTTTACAATTCAGCTAAACTCGTGGACAATTCAGGCCAGGCTACTTATTATCAAAATCCTGAAGCGCACATTTCTAATCCTGGGGCTAAGGTTCCATTGCTGGAACGTTCCGCTAACTTTAGCAATACTACTAATTTCAATTCATATTATATGGAAGATGGATCTTACCTGAGAATGAAGTCGTTGATAGTAGGATATTCCATTCCGGCGAGCGTTCTTAGTCGCTATAAAATCGACAAATTCAGAATTTATTTGCAGGCAACTAATTTATTTACAATTACGAATTATACCGGCTTGGACCCTGAATTGTCAGCATCTGATTTTGGCGATAATATGAACTTTGGAATTGACCTGGGCAACTATCCAGCCAATCAAAAAGTATATACCGTAGGCGTCAACGTCACTTTTTAAAATATTTAAAATTTAATAAAATATGAAACGTAAATTAAATTATAAAATCATTCTTTCGCTTTGTTTACTGGCAACCGTTGGTTTTTTTGCCTGTAACAAGAGTTTTTTAGACAAACAGCCGCTTGGATCCCTTACTCCGGCTCCCTTGGCAAACGCAACGGGTGTGCAAACTATTCTGGTCGGTGCTTATCACGCTTTACTGGGAGAGGTGAACTGGGGGTCAGCGCCTTCTAACTGGACTTTCGGCAGTGTAGCAGGCGGCGATAGCTACAAGGGCTCAACTCCTTCTGACCAGGGAGATATTACGAACCTGGAAAATTGGGCTTATGATGTAAACAATCCTTACCTGGACCAAAAATGGAATGCCATTTATCACGGGGCACAAAGGGCTAATGATGTGTTAAGGACCATGGCGCTTGCAACAGATATTCCGGAAGCTGACCAGAAAGTAATTGCAGGGGAAGCTCGTTTTCTGAGAGGCTATTGGCACCTCGAAGCAAAGAAAGTTTTCAAAAATGTTCCTTTTGTCGGCGAAACCATAACACTTGACAGCGCATCATTGGTTACTAATTTGGATGCGTCAGGGAACTATGTTGATATCTATCCGCAGATCGAAGCAGATTTTCAGTTTGCTATGGACAATTTGCCAGAAACGCAAACTCAGCCGGGAAGAGCTAACAAATGGGCTGCGGCTGCTTTTTTAGCCAGGACTTACATGTTTGAACACAAGTATTCAGAAGCAAAGGCCCTGTTTGATCAGATCATTGCCGATGGGAAAACCGCTAAAGGAGATAAATATGCTTTGGTAAAATTTGAACAAAATTTTAATACCGCTACCAATAACAGTGCGGAAAGTGTCTTTGCTGTTCAAAATTCAGTAAATGATGGTTCCGGAACCAATGGTAATTACGGCGATTGCCTTAATTTCCCTAATGGTGGCGGACCGGGCGGTTGCTGCGGGTTTAATAACCCTTCTATCAGTCTGGCGAATTCTTTTAAAACAGATGCCAATGGGTTGCCCATGTTTGACACATACAACACCGGAAATAATGTTGGTGATATAGGTGCAACCCCTTACGCAGGCACACTAGATCCGCGTCTTGACTGGACTGTAGGAAGGGAAGGGGTTCCTTATTTAGATTGGGGTCCTTACCCTAAAGATGCCTGGATAAGAGAAGTAGCTACTAACGGGTACATGAGTCCTAAGAAAAATGTGTATCCGGAGGCGCAACAAGGTACTGTTTCCTCTGTAGAAACTGCCTTCTGGGGGCCTACCCAATTAGATGCAGTGAATACAAACCTGATGCGATTTGCTGACGTGTTGCTAATGGCTGCTGAAGCTGAGGTAGAAGTGGGTTCGCTTCACCAAGCCACTTTGTATGTGAACATGGTGCGCAACAGGGCTGCAGACAAAACAGGTTGGGTTTATAAAAACAGCCCTTATGATCCTGCCACCGGTACCTACACTACTCAAACTACGCCTGCTGCCAACTATTTAATTAAACCTTATCCTGCCGATTTTGCTAGCAAAGATGCGGCTAAACAAGCCATTCATTTTGAAAGGAAACTCGAATTGGCGATGGAGGGCAACCGTTTCTTTGACTTACAACGCTGGGATGACGGATCTGGCTCTATGGCAACGGAATTAAATAAATATGCTGCGATTGAAAAATCAAGAAGTGGTTTTTTCTCCTTTAACCAGAGTGCTAATTTTACGGCGAATAAAAATGAAATATTCCCAATTCCATTGCAGGATATTGATGTGGCTAATTCAAAAGGCAAAGTATTGCTGAAACAAAATCCTGGGTATTAAGCAATGATGTAAAACAATAACATTTTATTATTTTTTAAAAAAGAGGCAGAGAATTTCTCTGCCTCTTTTTCATTAATTTTATTTTCTTTCAAATTTTTTTATGAGACGGGCTTTTCTATTTTCTGTCATTTTATTTGTTAGTATTTCAATGATCAGTACGGGTTGTGAGAGGAAGTCTTCATCTCTTTTTCAAGTTGTTTCTTCAGGAACGTCTGGCATCCATTTTAATAATAAAATTGCAGAAAACGACTCATTAAATCCAATAGATGTTACCAATATATATAACGGCGGAGGAGTTGGAATCGGTGATTTTAATAACGATGGACTCCAGGATATTTACTTTACAGGGAGCAAGGTTTCAAATAAATTGTATCTGAATAAGGGTAATTTTAAATTTGATGATATTACAGATGAAGCAAAGGTGACAGGTGAAGGGCGATGGTGCAGGGGTGTATCCGTCATTGATATCAACAATGATGGATGGATGGATATTTATGTTAGTGTTTCAATGGAAAAAGATCCACAGGAAAGGCAAAATCTATTGTATATAAACGAGGGTTTGGATAAAAATGGGATCCCTGTTTTTAAAGAGATGGCAAAAGAATATGGCCTCAACGACACGACTCATTCCACGATGGCTCAGTTTTTCGACTATGATAATGACGGTGATTTGGATATGTATCTTACCGTAAACCAGATTGTATCTACGGATAATCCTTCTGTTTTTCGAAAGAAAATTACTAATGGTTCTTTCCCCAGTACGGGACGATTGTATCGTAATGATTGGGATTCGACGCTGAAACATCCGGTGTTTACCGATGTAAGTAAAGAGGCAGGCGTAACGATAGAAGGATATGGCCACAGCGCTACCATAGCAGATATCAACATGGATGGATGGAAAGATATTTTTATTACCAATGATTTTAATTCCAATGATCTTTTATACATCAACAATCATGATGGCACTTTTACGGATAAAGCAGATATCTATTTTAAGCATACCTCTGCCAACGGCATGGGCCAGGATATTGTAGATATCAATAATGACGGGCTTCCGGATGTAATTGAACTGGACATGAACCCTGAAGACAACTACCGCAAAAAAATGATGATGGGCTCCAACAGTTATCTTACGTATATCAACAGCGACCTTTTCGGTTATCAGTATCAATACGTAAGAAACACCCTGCAACTCAATGAGGGTTATACGGTAAGGACCAATGATTCTATAGGAGGCCCCGTGTTTAGTGAGATAGGTTTTCTGTCTGGTATTTCTCAAACAGACTGGAGTTGGTGCCCGCTGGTCACTGATTTTGACAATGATGGGAATAGGGATATTATTATTACTAACGGCTATCCAAAAGATATCACTGATCATGATTTTGTAAGTTTCAGGCAACAGTCCTATAACATTGCCAGCAAGGATATGATATTGGCACAGATTCCACAAGTGAAAATTCACAATTATGCTTATCGGAATAATGGCAATTTAAGTTTTACGGATGCTACTGATTCATGGGGTTTTACTACGCCCTCATTTTCAAATGGTGCCGCTTATGTTGATTTGGACAATGATGGCGATTTGGATGTTGTGATTAACAACATTAATGATGAAGCGATGGTGTATAAAAATCTGC
>JAHEZA010000198.1 GCA_023251335.1 Chitinophagaceae bacterium
TCCACAGGCTATAACGGCCTCCGACCCAATCCCAGAAAGCAAACATGTTTGCTTTGTTAATTCCAAAATCTTCTACGCCTTTTTCATTGGTGCTTAGCGCAATGAAATGTTTGGCAACTGCTTTTTCATCTTTCGCACTTTTTAAAAACCAATCTCTTGCGGAGTGAGCATTGGTCATTGTTTCCTGCGTAGTAAACGTTTTGGAGGCAATTAAAAAAAGTGTTTCATCAGGCGTGATTTTTTTTAAAACTTCGGCAATATCTGTCCCGTCAATGTTGCTTACAAAATAAGGCTGAATATCTTTTTTCCAATAAGGCTTCAGCGCCTCCGTTACCATCACCGGCCCCAGGTCGCTGCCTCCGATGCCAATATTCACGATGTACTTTATTTTTTTTCCACTATAACCTTTCCATTCACCTTTATGAATTTTGCTGCAAAAGTTTTTCATGTGTTCCAGTTCCTTTTTCACTTCAGGCATTACATCTTTTCCTTCGGAATAAACCGGCTTTCCGGAAAAATTTCTAAGTGCGGTATGCAATACAGAACGGCCTTCTGTTCCGTTGATTATTTCACCGGTAAACATTGCTTTTATTGCTTTCTGCAATTCGCATTCGTAAGCCAGTTCTAACAACAACTGCCTGGTGGTTTCATTTATGATGTTCTTTGAAAAATCAAAAATGATCTCCGGTATAGCCAACGAATATTTTTTAAATCGCTGGGAATCTTCTTTAAACAATTCCTTCAGGCTCGCATGTTTCATTTCTTTATAATGGTCCTGCAATTTTTTCCATGAACTGGTTTTAGTGGGGTTTACATTGGGAAACATTTTCTACTTTTTTTGAAATTAATAATTATTGTAACGTTAATGTCATGAAATTTAAAAATTAGAAATACTGCTTATTTGTTCTTTTGCTAAGAGGGAATCATTCCTGTTAGTTTGTCCCTGTTTATTAGTCCAATCTTTAATGCTAAGCTTTTGTGCTTACCTGTATTCAATAGCTTTCACCGGTTGTATTCTTTTTATTAGAAGCGAAGGAATTATCAACATAAAAAAGCAAATGATTAACGTGGCAATATCGATTGCCGCTACCTGCCAGTAAACAATATCCGCGTGCGCCGCTTTCATGTAATAAGCTTCCTCATCCAGTTTAATAAACCCCGTGGCCTGTTGCAGATAACAGAGTCCCAATCCCAAAATCGTGCCCGCAATCACACCCGTAAAAGCAATGATCGTGGTATTGTAAAGAAATACTTTTTGAATCGTACTATTTTTTGCGCCAATGGCTTTTAAAATTCCAACCATAGTTGTTCTTTCCAACACAAGAATAATCAGGCAGGTAATTAAATTAACAACGGCCACAACCATCATGATAACCAGCAGAATGGTTTTTATTCTTCCCTGCAGGTTGAGCCAGTCGAAGATATTAGGGTAGATTTCCTCAATGGTTTTGCTGTACCAGCTTCCAGGTAATATTTCCGCATCATATAAATAATTATTTACCGAATCTGTTTTTCTGTAATCTTTCAAAAATATTTCGTAACCCGCTATTTCATTGGGCTGCCAGTCGTTAAGCCTTTGAATTAATTTGATATCTCCAATACAAAAATTATGGTCATATTCATCTATCCCTGTTTTGAAAATACCTGCAATTTTTAACTTCCTCGCACGCTGGGTTCCGTCGCCCTGAATAAATAAAATGATTACACTATCGCCCACAGCAGCTTCTAGCTGGTTGGCGGTGTATTGCTAAATATCAAGGTCCTTACTGTAACTGCTATCGTTAAACGAAATCCATTTCCCCTTTTTCAGGAATGAATTCAGGCGGTTAAAATCAAAACTGCTATCAACCCCTTTCATCAGTACGCTTTCTATGTCATCTTTGTAACGGATGATAGCCGACTTAGTGGCGTACCGGGCCACATTTTTTACTTCTGGCATCGTTTTTAAAAAAAGTTCAAGCGTGTCATTTCTTTCAATTGGCGATTCTTCAGCAATATTTGCCTGGTTAAGTGCAGTTTGCTGCACCCTGATATGGCCCCAAAAGCTGAATACTTTATTACTGATTACATTTTGGAAGCCGTTCACAAAACTCAATGCCACTATCATGACGGCCACACTAATGGTGGTAGCCACAATGGCCAAACCTATTATAAATCGGGAAAAAGTTTTTTGCTTGTTAAAGGCAATTCTGCGCGCTATAAACGATGAAACATTCAAAAGTTATATTTTTGATATCTTGTAAAACTAATTTTTTTTAAAACATTTAGATGAAATCAATAAAAGTTGTTTCTACTTTCCTGTTATTTTTTGCGGGAAATAAATTATTGGCGCAGTCGCCCAACCGAATTTATGTCGATAATATCAAGACCGTGATTCTGCATTTTCCGGGAAACCAAATGGCTATGCCCGTGATCAATCTGAACAGTAATGACCAGGTGGAACTATCGTTTGATGATCTGGATGGTGATACAAAATATTATTACTATACCTATCAACTTTGCAATAGCGACTGGACGCCGGCCAACATCGGACAATTTGATTATATCAAAGGATTTACGCAAAACCGAATTACGGATTATAAATATTCATCGGTTGCTCTTACCCGATACACCCACTACAGAATTATGTTGCCTGAACGCAATATGTATCTGACCCGGTCAGGAAATTACATAGTGAAAGTTTTTTTAAACGGCGACACTTCGCAACTGGTTTTTACAAAACGCTTGATGGTATTGGATACGAAATCAGATATAAATGCACGCATTATTCAACCATTTGACCCGAACCTGGCGAACAACCACCAGCGAATTCAGTTTACAGTTACTACAAAAGGTTTAGATCAGTTAAATGCCGCACAGCAAATAAAAGTAATTGTTGTGCAAAACCGACGTCTCGACAATGCTGTAACTAACTTGAAACCAAATGTTGTTCGCGGAAACAAGCTCGAATATACGAACGAGAATGCTGCAATTTTTCCTGGCGGCAGGGAATGGAGATATGTTGATCTCACAGATTTTCATTTGCAAAGTGATAGAGTATTAACCGCGGATTATAAAAGGCACTCTACCGATGTTTTCCTGAGAGATGACGGCCCATTGACTGGTCCCTACCTTTTTTACAACGATTTAGATGGAGCGTATTACATATCAGCCATCCGGGGTACCAATCCTTTTTGGGAAGCCGATTATGCAACGGTTTATTTTTCTTTTGTGCCGCCAAACGGCATTCCCTATCCGGATAAAGACATTTATCTTTTTGGTCAGTTGACCAACTATCATTTTACCGACAGCCTGAGGATGATTTTTAATCCTGAAAAAAAGAAGTACGAAACACATCTTTTCCTAAAACAAGGATATTATAATTATAACTATCTCGCAGTGGACAAAAACAATCCTTCGCTCTATTCTGACCTGGATGGTAATTTTTTTGAAACCGAAAATCTCTATACCATCCTTGTTTATTACAAATCCTTTAGCAGCAGGGCAGATGAATTGATCGGCATGGGAAACTTTAACTCCAAGGCCGAGCAGCCTTTGAACTATTAATCAGTACTCCAAAGATTTCGGTATATTTTTTGTAAATTCTTAGTCAGGAAAAGGGAATAAAATTCACTTTAAGATTTTTAATTCTTAAATGAATTTTCTTTTAAAAGTAGATAATCCGATTTCTATGAATACAAACGCACCTACCTGTCTTCTTTTTACAATTTTAGTAGTTCTCAGTTTGTCATCCGGTTGTAAAAAAGCCGATGACACTTCTTCCGATATTGTTTACATAAATGATTCTGCGGTGGTTATTGATCCCGCATTTTATACATTATCCGGGTCTGGTGGGAAGGATGCGGGAAGGATTTTCCTGGCTTTTGAAACCAATCATGCCAAAACAGGCACGCTGGTTATTCTTGATGAAAAAGGAAATGTGATGAAAGAAAAAAAAATCAATGCAAGAGCGGACAATTTTCAAAAATGGAACATCAACGGCCAGACGGTTTATTCTTATTTTGAAGCAGCCGGGAATAATCCGATCTCGGGTGTGATAGAAGGTTATGATATAATTTGCGATACGAATTTTAATGTATTGAGCACAGCAAAATTTTTGCCTCCCGGAAGTACGGATGCCACTTTTGATGACAGGCTGGATGTTCACGATTTCATCTGTCTTGGAGAAAATCATTACATGGCCATTGCCACTAATGTTGAAAGTCCAACCAACATTCCCGATAGTTTGCATCCTTCTTCTCACGTAAAAGTATTGGCGTGTTTAATACAGGAAGTAAATAATGGCGAGGTGGTTTTTCAATGGGACGGGACATCATATCCTGAATTTTACGGAGCGAGTGTTGAGAATAATGATTTCTCAAACGCCCTGGACACAATGGATTACATGCACATGAATTCCATTTGCATAGATCCCAACGATAATAATATTATTTGTTCTTTCCGGAACCTAAATGAGATTATTAAAATAAATCGAACTAGTGGGAATGTTATGTGGAGACTCGGTGGAATAAAAAGTGATTTCGTGCAGACGACTGATGAAGAATTTCTTCGCCAGCATTACGTAAGATTTGATGATGATGGAAAAACGTTGATTTTTTTAGACAATGGTGATAGTGCATTGCGCCCTTATAGCCGTATCCTTGAATTTCAGCTTAATGAAACTGCTAAGAAAATTAATAATTTTAAAGCTTATAATATACCCGATCAATTTATCCGGTATGCCGGTTCGGTAAAGAAAACGAATGATAATTATTTCATCGGTGGAGGTTCTGCCAATTATACATTGCAGGTAAACTATTTAACTGATGAAGTTTATCTTCGATTAGATCAGAAAACGAATAGCTATAGGTCGTTGAAATATTAATATAAAATAGGAATTTGATTTTTTTGTTCATCTGCTGTTTCCAACTCTTCGGAAAAAAAATTGATGAAACTGATGTTTGCTTTTCCTGTTTCTGCAAGCTCGAATTTGTTATCGTGCGAAATGTTCTTGGTTGATTTCCACTCATTTTCCCTTTTGCCACTTATATAAAAGAAAAAACAAGTGCACTCCCGGATTTATTATTTCAATATTTTTATGAAATATTCTTCACTTAAAAATTTATTTTATGAAATATTTATTGGGTATATGCCTCGCATTAACACTAACATCCGCTTATGCACAAAAAGAAAGCGTACCAACTTTGAAGTCAATATTGCTGGAACAGCTTAAGACAACCCATAATGTAGAAGATTGGTTTGTGCCACCGTCTATTGCTGTGTCAGGGCTTACTCCCGAACAGGCGAACTGGAAAGATAGTTCCGAAAATCATTCCATTGCTCAATTAACGACTCATCTTATATTTTGGGATCTGCAAACGCTTGATAAGTTTGAAGGCAAACCTCCAAGCGCCTTTGATGGCAACAATAAAGAAACTTTTACACCCGTAAATGAAAATACCTGGAGCGCCACCGTTCAGAGGCTTGACAGCGTGCTCACGGCATGGGAAATTGCGGTGAGCAATGCCGATGAAAATAAATTACAAAAATGGTATTCTGCAATCGCCCACATCGGTACACATAATGCCTACCATACGGGCCAGATAATTTATATCAGAAAAATGAAA
>JAHEZA010000199.1 GCA_023251335.1 Chitinophagaceae bacterium
ATACCCGTTAGTTTAAAAACAAAAATCTTAGAATTTGTTGGTTTACTGTCGCCTCTATCTAAACATATTTTGTAACTCCTGGTATTGCCGCAGGATAAATTCCATCCACACCCGGAAGAACAGGGGGCGTTGCATCAAAAGCATATTTTTCAGGCATAATATTGATTCCGGAATTGATCGCTTTATCCCAGTCAATTACCTGTCCTGAGTAAGTGGACAGACGGCCCATTATAGAAGTCATTGTACTCTTGGCGGCCCGTTCAGCATCCCAGAATTTGAATTCGCCTTTTGCGACAGCGGCAAACAATTCATCATGCTCTGCCTGGTAAGGTTGGTTTTCTTTTTTCTTATCAAACTGATAAATGGTTTTTCCTTTGTTGTCGGTGATGCGGGCTTCATCACAAAAAACTTTTCCTTTGGTGCCAATCAGCAATTCATCCACTTTGCTCATCGTGCCTTTTTGGTGACGGCACTGGCTGTTTAAAATAGCACCGTTTCCATAATGGAATTCCACAAAATGATGATCAAAAATTTCACCATAATCTTTTCCCTTGCGTACTTCGCGGCCACCCATGCCCTGCGCTTTTTCGGGATAAGCTTCCATCGCCCAATTAATTACATCAAGATTGTGAATATGTTGTTCGGTGATATGATCGCCACAAAGCCAGTTGAAATAATACCAGTTGCGCATTTGGTATTCCATTTCTGTCCATCCCGCCTGGCGCGGATGCACCCAGACGCCGTCGTTATCCCACCATGCCTGTGCGGCCACAATATCGCCGATGACTCCGTCATGAACTCTTTTCATCAGTTCGCGGTAAGAAGTCTGATACCTTCTTTGCAGGCCAACTACCACATTCAATTTTTTTTGCTTCGCAATTTGCGCTGCTGCCAGCACGCGTTGTATGCCCGCCGGATCAGTTGCCACAGGCTTTTCCATAAATATTTGTTTGCCCTGGTTAACCGCTTCTTCAAAATGAATCGGACGGAAACCCGGAGGCGTTGCCAGGATCACCACATCAGCCAATGCAATAGCCTTTTTATAAGCCTCAAACCCAATGAATTTATTTTCTTCCTTCACATTTACGCGGCTTTTTGTTTCAGCCATTTCTTCCATAATATTTTTTAAACTATCATCCAGCCGGTCTCTGAAAGCATCAGCCATGGCGATAAGCTGCACATTTTGTTTGGTGCTCAAAGCCTGAACCGTAGCGCCGGTTCCGCGGCCACCGCAACCGATCAATGCAATTTTAATTACATCATCAGCGCCTGAAAAAAAGTTGGCTTTTGAAAGCATGGGTGCAGCGAGGAGCCCGCCGGCAAGGAGTGTTGAATTTCTAACAAATTCGCGTCGGGAAGGCAGGTTCTTTTTTGAATGGTCAAGATTCATACAATTGTATTTTGGGATGAATAAAATATTTATGAAATTAAAAGTTGAATGTATCAGTTGTTATTTATTAAATAGTTTTTAGTCCAGGTTTAAAGTGCGGTTAAAAAACTCATCTACTTCTTTTGCCGGAGGCTGTCGAAGCGGGCGCACGATGCGAAAACCAACAAACGGCGCATCAGCAATCCACCATTTACTTTTTGGGATCTGCGGATCGCGTGCATTCCATTTGCGGCTGGAAGCGAGCCTTGATGCGCTTCGCAAATCTTTAGCCTCATCACGAAAATGACCTCCTTTCAACGTGATGGGATATTTTGTTGTAGCCTGAATAAAAGGGTCTGTGTTATTTTTTTTGATCGTATCAAAATAATTTTTCTTGTATTGGTCTAATGTCCACTCAGCCACGTTTCCATACATATCATACAATCCCCAGGCATTTGGCTTTAGCAATTTTATTTTGTAATATTTGTTATCACTGTTGCCTGCGTACCATCCATAATCTTTTAATTCCTTTTCATCATCACCAAACGAATATGATTTCTCAGAACCTGCGCGGCACGCGTATTCCCACTCAGCTTCCGTTGGCAAGCGGTAGAAAATGCCGGTTTTGTTATAGAGCCATTTGCAATACATTAAAGCTCCATATTGCGTCATACTATTTGCCGGAAAGCCGCCCGCTTTGCCCATACCCAACGTAAAATCAATGTACGGCGGGCTTGGCCGTGTAACGCCATCGGGCAAAGGCCCTGTGTCGCGGCCTTCATCCAAGAACAATACGTATTCATCATAAGTTACTTCATGCTCTTCTATCCAGAAGGCGCTTAATTTTACTTCTGTCGCGGGGCCTTCGTCAGGCTGATGTCCTTTTTTATTTTCAGGACTACCCATGATGAAAGAGCCAGCGGGTACTGCAATCATTTTAAACGAAACTTCGGTTCCAGGAATGGATTGTTCATAAGTTTTAAAATTATTGATTGAATAACTTTGTGCAGAAACATTTATTATGCTAATAGCAAATACAAGAAAGATGAACGCAGTTATTTTTTCAAACATACCAGGACAAACGTTTTGCTGATGAAGATAAATAATTAAACACAAAGAATTTGATTTTTAATCCCCGAAATAATTTTTAAAATTGGCAGAACTTTTTTGAACTAATTTTCCATCTTTCATTTCAGAAATTAACAAAGCAGCGCCGGGAAATTTTTTTATTAATTGAAAAGATTTTTTTTCTGGTAAAACACTGCAAGCCGTGGCCAGCCAGTCGGAAATGGTGGCGTCTTTTGCAATCGCCGTTACATTCCGCTGCCACGTAATTCCCAGGCCCGTTTTAGGATCAATAATGTGTGAATACCGTTTTCCATTGATATCCAAATGCTGGTAAATATCGCCGGAAGTGGCCACAGATGTGTTTTTAAGCAATAACAGTTGCGATATCAATTCTTCTTTTTCTTCCGGCACCGTGATGCCTATGCGCCAGCCATCTCTACCCGGCGGCGGCTCGCCTATCGCTATTTTGCCACCGGCATTTACCATGGCAGATCTAAATCCTTTTGATTGAATAACGTGCAATGCTGCTTGCGCCACATAGCCCTTCCCCAGTCCGCCCAAGTCCAATTGCATTCCCTTTTTTTCCAACCAAACAGATCGTTGATCTTCGTTTAAATGAATATATTTATAACCCACTTTCTCCATCGCGTTTTTAAGTGAATCGGGATTGGGTAATTTTTTTTCTTTGCGCGCTATTCGCCAAAGGTTTACTACCGGCCCCATGCTTATATCATAACTTCCATGGCTCAGCCTGGCTGCATTTAAAGAATATTTTAAAATCTCAAACAAAGCCGCGGATACAGGCACATAGCGGTTTTGTCCACTGGTCGCGTTCAAACGATTCAGTTCACTGCTGTCTATATAATCACTAAAAATAGCATTGAGTGAATCGGCACAATGGAAAGCCAATTCCGCAACCTCAACAGCTTTGGCTGAATCGTTTGCAAAAACGGAAATGGTAAAAGGCGATCCCATTTCGGGCTTTTCAAAAACAAATTTTTGCTGGCCGAATAGAACCTGCGAGGACAACAAACCCACAATGAAAAAGATGGAAATTAATTTTAAGATTATCGTGCTAACAATCATCCAATATTTTTTGCATTCAGTAAGTTTTTAAAAATAAAAATTCGGGATTTTTATTGGTTTACTGTTTTTTTAATCATGAAAATTGTGATTTTCTGATTGATAACTGTTCATTACAGAAAATTATCAGAATCCCTGTAAGCTTTTATCAGCGCCATTTCTCCTTCTCTTCCCGGAATTGAGTTGCCATGTTCCATTCCTAAAATTCCTTTGTAGCCTTTACTATGCAAATACTTAAAAATATTTTTGTAATTGATCTCCCCGGTGGTTGGTTCGTTCCTTCCCGGATTATCGCCGATCTGGAAATAAGCGATTTCGTCATATGCATAATTGATGTGATTGATCAGGTTTCCTTCGTTCTTTTGCATATGATAGATATCATATAAAATTTTGCATGATGGGCTGTTAACGGCCTTACAGATTTCGTAAGTCTGGTCTGACGTGCGAAGAAAAAGATTAGGCGTATCGCTCAAGGCCTCCAGCACCATCACAATATTATGCGGCTCCAATATTTCCGCGCCCTTGCGCAACGCTTCAATCACATTGCCTGTTTGAATTCCTATCGGAAGATTTCTTTGAAAATCGCCGGGCACTACGGTTGTTAATTTGCCGTTGATTCTTTTTGAAACTTCTACAGCCTGGCGGCAACCTTTTAAAAATATATCAACGTATTCCTGCTTGCCGGCAGCGAGCGTGTTGGCGCCGTTGCCTCCTTTATCAAGCACAAAAACACCCATACTCATTCCCAATTTTGCAAGTGTATCTCCAATCTTTTGTTGTTCAGCAACAGGCCTTCCGCTCATGCCATTATCTTCAATAGCGCGAAAGCCCATATCGTAGGCATATTTTATCTGGTCAACGAAATCACTACCTCCATTGTTTTTAAACATGCCATCATGGATGGCGTAGTTCATGTTAAAAGGCGGCTCAGCAGCAATACCGTTGTTCTTCTTTTCTGAAAAAATATTTTTCTCTTTGCGGATACCAGATGCTGTAGCCAGCCCTGTTGTGAAAACAGAAGCGCCCGCCAACATTGCCTGCTGCATAAAATTTCTTCTTTTCATATCAAGTGTTTTAGCCAAACAATTTAAGACAATCTTTTTGAAAAGGAACCTAAATGTATTTTAATAATAAATTTATTCGCCCGCTTATTTAAACGCGCTCATGTATCAATATGCCAGATGAATTAACAGAATAAGAATCTGAATTATTTGTTGCTTTACTGTGAACTGATAAAGCCAATTCTATTTCCACAATACAGGATTATAATAGCCCGCAAAGCAACAGAGCAGAAATTATTTTTATCGGCGGATATGTATTCAAAGCCGCCATCTCTGCGAACCATTATTTCACTGCTTTCAAGGCCGCCGCATAATCAGGCTCCTGGGCTATTTCAGGTACTTGTTCTTCATAAACAATTTTACCTTCAGGATTTACAATGATCACTGCGCGGCTTAACAAACCTCTCATCGGGCCATCAGCCATCAGTACCCCATACTCGTGGCCGAAATCATTTCTGAAATCGGAAAGCATCACTACATTGTCAATGCCTTCAGCACCACAAAATGCTTTTTGTGCAAAGGGTAAATCTTTAGAAATACAAAGTACTGTTGTGTTTTTTAAGCTGGCTGCATCTTTATTAAATTCTCTAACAGATTTAGCGCATATACCTGTGTTGACGCTGGGAAAAATATTCATTATTAAATTCTTTCCTTTAAAATCTGCCAGCGTTTTTTCATTTAGCGAAATGTCTGTCAACGTGAAATCTTTGATTTCTGTACCCACGGCTGGCAGCTTTCCTACTGTATGGACTGTTTTGCCGTGTAATGTAATTGCAGTGCCATTATCGCTTTCAACGTTTGAATTTGTCATGTTTGATGTTTTTTATTTTCAGATTGATTATTTTGTGTGCTACAGCCTCTTACCAATAAAATTAAGGCAAAGCCAGAGATAAAATTTTGAATATTGGTACCGGGTTTTTTTAAACATCCTGCCGATTCAATTTTGTAGCGCAAAAGTACCGGGAAATAAAGTAGTCTTTATTAAAAACACACATTAGCTAATGCAGTGAACAAAGGA
>JAHEZA010000200.1 GCA_023251335.1 Chitinophagaceae bacterium
TTATTTGTATTCTTTTTTGGCCTTAGCCTTTTTGATCGCTTCCTGCAAAAAAGATGCAGGAACCACAGTGGATTTACAATTGGATACTGATTTAGAAAAATCCTGGAACACTACAGTACAAAATGTTGCGAAAGATATTTCCGTGAAGCTGAATAGCATTGCCTTTAGAAAGATGCTTAAGCACGAAGTAATGCTGAAGTTTGATGGCGATGCCAATATTTTGTTGTCAAGTATGGTTTCAAGGATTCCAAAGTATTTAAAATATGAATCCGATAAAAACGCTTCCCTAAGGGCTGCTTCCGGTTCAGATTTGATTTCAAAAATAAACTTTGATATCATTAAGGAAGCTGCTAAAAAGTTTCCACAGATGCAGATAGCTGTGCAAACAGAAGCAGAGAAATGGAATCCGGATACCTTTATTCCAAGTGTTGTTTTTCTAACGACAGATTATGATGAAAAAGACCAACCCGACGTAAAAGGATTTGATCCTAAACAAAGGCCAATTTCTGTAAGTACAAGGACTGACCCGGATGTCGACTATGTAGTTATTTCTATGAACGAACGAACTTTGATAACGGAGGATGGTGTTCTAAGGCTCAGAACTACATACAGTCCTGTTGAACCATTAATGAATTCTGCAGTTTATAATCCTGGAGTTAGCCCCAATTATATAGCTCCAGAGGACCCAGGTAATGGGGGCGGCGGTGGAGGCGGAAGTGGCCATCCACAATACAATGGAACAGGTCAGGATGGACCGTTACCCACTTTAGTAGGTAGCCAAATGGGTACGGTAGTAACACCACCTACCGGTTCATTTAGCCGATTAACCGCGGTTGGTACATTTAACGGAACAACTACCTACAGGAAGAATTTTAAGCATGAAAAAATGCGGTTCATTCGTTGCGATAATGTTGGTGAGATAGAGGGATGGCCTGCCGGAGCACCTGAGATAAGAATTCATGTGTTTGAACAGAACATTTTGAATCCTTCTGAAAATTTACAGATTTTCAAAGAGGAACTTGAACCAAACAATAGAAGTGACATTGATGGCAAATGGTGGGATGCTAATGGTGTAACAATGCATCTTTGGGATTATGAAGGTACGGGAACAAAGGCAAGCTTTGGTTATTATGAATATGATCCTGTGTTAATACCAAATGAAGCTTTGGCCCAGATTGGCGGAATCGCTGTAGATATTTTAACGATTACAAGCGTAATACCAGGCACTCCTGCAGCCCTCTACGGAAATATCCGAACTTCAGTACAGACTGGTATCCGATCTTTAAAAAAGAAAAATGGAATGAGTGAATACATTGGGAAGGATGATTACTCTATCTTTAATGATGAAGATCAATTTAACCACAGTCCTGGTGGTACTATGTTCAAAACATCTCCAGACCTATAAAGTATTTCAAATGGGTTAGGGATTTCTTTCCTAACCCATTTTTCACTTAACTAATTCAAAATCTATGAAAATAATTTTGTTATTACTTTTTATTGGTACTTGCTTTACGAGAGTATCAGCTCAGTTAGAAATATCAACCGGCTATGCTGTAGATAGAAATTTGGCAGACGGCGCACCTATTCTCATTGCTTACGATTTAAAAATCAAAGATAGGTTTTATACTAAATCGCAAATAGGTTTTAAATATCTTTATCATCATAATGAATTTGTAGGTGCAACCTTACAAAAATATATTTATGAATTCCACCAAACGTTATCCTATGAGATAATAAAGAAGAAAAAGTATATTTTGAAGCCTAATCTTGGACTTAATTATAGGGTTTATAGATGGAAGGGAAGGATGGATGATCCCCTTAATACATTACCAATTCGTGCATGGATAGTTGGAACCAGAAAGGGAAATTTTAAGCTTGTGAATGACAGTGATGGAGCATCCAATCAGTATAACGTAAATAATTGGGGCTTTACAATTCAAATACAAAATCAGTTTAAACTTAATGACAAGTTTTGGTTTCAAATTACGCCCTTCATAGAACCAGATTATGATAGAAGCCAAAATGTAGGAGGCTGTTATGTGGGAATTATTTTTAAGAATTTATAAAGAAAAAGAAGAATAGGTAGATGAATTCTTGAAAGGGTAATTATGCCATTTTTGATTATGAAGATTAGTTTATTAATGGTCCAGGATTGACCGAATTTAAAATATCACCGGACTTGTAATCACAAAATTCAATCGGGTTGAGAATTTTATTTTCAACCCGATTTTATTTCTAAAACTTGCCTATTCATGAAGTATATTTTATTAACATTATTCTTTGATACATGTTTTACCAAAATATCTGCACAACTAGAAATATCAACCGGGTATGCTATTAATAGGGAGGAGGCGGATGGAGTACCCTTGACTATAGGATATGAGTTTAAAATCAAGAATAGACTATATACTAAATCACAAGCTGGCTATAAATATCTGTATCATTTTAATGATTTTGTAGGAGCAACATTGAAAGTATCGATTTTTGAAGTTCACCAAACACTTTCATATGAAGTCGTCAAAAAAAACAAATATATCTTTAAGCCAAATATAGGACTCAATTACCGGTTTTATAAATGGAAAGGTGAAATGATACCGCCACTCAATTCGCTCCCAATACGTGCTTATGTAATACAGATTAGAAATGATGATTATTTTGTACTTGTGAGTAATGATGATGAATCGCAAAAAGAATATAAAGTAAACAATTTAGGTTTTACTATACAATTACAAAATCAGTTCAAATTAAACGATAAACTTTGGTTTCACATCACACCATTTTTGGAGCCGGATTACGACAGAGCACAAAATACAGGAGGATGTTATGTCGGATTAATTTTCAAAAATTTATAAATCATTTCTGCCAACATGGGGTTTAAAATTTACTTCATCAAACTTTGTCCATCTTCCTCAACTTTTCTTCAGTGCTTTTTGATAAGCTTTCTCTATTTCCTCATTAGAATCTGACAGGCTTGCACTTGAGAGGCGTTTCTTTGTATCAGCGTTAAAAAAATAGAGCATTCCTGTAGCAGGATTCTGCTCTGCAAAATCATAAATGTCAGCTTTTTGTAGTGCTTTTCTAGACATAGCAGTAGTCTTTTTATCCGAAAGGTCATTCAGTAATATTTGCACTTCTTTGTTTTCCTGTATCATAGGCATGATGTCTTTTGTAAACCGTTGGCCGTTGGCCTGGCATACTACACACCATGATGCTTTGGTAAGTAACGCAATAATTTTGGGTTGGATTTTTTGAGCTTTTGCAGTAAATGAGAAGCTCATTACAAGTACAAGGGCGCAAATTAACTGTTTCATTTCTTTGATTTTAAATTTTAGTAAAGATATGCGCTTGAATGAGTAGTCGGATTAGATTTTTAAAACCTAACAAGTTATCAATACTATTTTGTTTTAAAGAATATAAACAATATCCGACGCATTAGTTGGGTATGAAAAAATAGTTCTTTTCAAATCAGTTGCTTTTATTCCTGCATTCATCGCAAGCGTAAATATATTGATGGTTTCTTCTGCATTAGGGCCTAAAAGATGTGCGCCAAGGATATGATCGGTTTCTTTATCAACCAATATTTTAAAACCAGAAGCCGGTTCGTTAAGACGCCTGGAAGCATACCAATTAGTTGTCTCTTTAAAGTGTAAGTTATAATTTAAGTTTTTATCTTTTGCTTCCTGTTCCGTTAATCCGACTGCTCCGAGGGCAGGACTGGTAAATACATTGGAAGGAATATGTCCGTACTCTATCTTTTTATAATTTCCTTTTAATAAATTGCCCGCAACTATAACTCCTTCTTTTGCGGCAACAGGCGTTAAAGGCAATCCTTTATCATTGGCATCGCCACACGCGTATACATTACTGTTAGATACGCTTTGCATATAATCGTTTACCGCTACTCCTTTTTTATTAAATGAAACGTTCATTTCGTCAAGGCCCATGTCAAATATATCAGCAACTCTGCCCGCAGCATGTACAGTAAGCAACGTAGAAAAATTAAGTTGTTTTCCTTTCTGTTCGGCGTGAACAATAAACCGATCGTTTTCTTTGGTAATGCTTTTTACATCAGCATTTAAAATAATGCGAATACCCAACTCTTCGCTCGCTTTTACTAGCAGCTTAACCAGGTCCGTATCAAAATTTTTTAACGGTCTTTCGTCGCGATGAACAATCGTTGCTTTTACTCCAAACCGTGCAACGATATGAGCAAACTCAAAAGCAATAAAACCGCCACCCACAAATAAAATTTCTTTCGGTAACTCTTCCAATTCTAAAAAAGCAGTGCTATCAATCAGTAACTCTTCGCCGGGTATAGAAAGTTTTGTGGGCGCAGCACCATTGGCAATCACAAACTTCTCAGCATATAAAATATTCTCGTTCACCCGGATAGTATTTTCAGCAATAAATTTTGCTCTTCCATGATAGGCTGCAATGCCTGCATCTTTTAATCCTGCTAAGGTGGCTGGCGTCCTGGGTTCTGTAAAAGTTTTTTTAAACTGCATCAAATCTTTCCAGGAATAATTAGCAATGGTTGAGATACCTTTTCCCTGCAATTGCTTATTGAGCGATAAAGCATGAGCAATGCCCACCAATACTTTTTTAGGGTCGCAACCTCTTAGCGCGCACGTGCCTCCAAATGGCTGGTTATCTATTACAGCTGTTTTTTTACCTGCCGCAGCACAACGTTTGGCTACGTTGTATCCTGATCCTGTTCCAATTACTATTACATCAAATTTTTCCATTTTTATAGATTTAATCAGGAATATGATATCCTAAGAAGGTAAATAAGATTTTCAATTATTTGTTGCTTTACTGATGCCATCCTGAAATGTTGTACAATTAATAAAAAACAAATAAAGATTAAAATTAAATTCTAAGAATTATAATTTAAGTATCCTATACGAAGCCATTCCTACCAATACAAACACGATGGCGCCCACTATTAAATCAGGCAGATCAGAAGCGGTGAAATAAACTAATATACCCGCGACAATCACTCCTGCATTTGTTATTACATCTGTAGAAGTGCATATCGTACTTGCCTTAATATGCGCTTCTTTATTTTTTGATTTTTGTAATAGATATAATGTGAACGCATTGCCGAGCAAGGCGAGCATCGAAATTATAATCATCGTTTTGAAGTTGGGCGTTTCTTCAAATCCGAGAAGTTTTCTGATGACTTCAATGATACCGATTGATGCCAGCAGCAACTGTAAGTACCCGCTTATTTTAGCAATTCTTCTTTTTTGATACAATGCTTTCCCAACTACAAATAATGCTAATCCATAAACCAACGAATCTGCAAGCATATCTAAACTATCTGCTACAAGACCCATTGAACCTGATATAAAACCCGAAATCATTTCTACAAGAAAAAAGAAAATGTTAATAGCCAATACCTGCCAAAGTAATTTTCTTTGATGCCCTGCTTCATTAGAAAGTAACAAGGCATCTTCATCATCTACGGGTTGTGTTTTTATCAATAAAGAATTCAAATTTAAACTATCAATTGCCGCTGTTATCGACGACGCATCGCCATCATGCACCACAGACAATTTTCGTTGGGGAATTTCAAA
>JAHEZA010000201.1 GCA_023251335.1 Chitinophagaceae bacterium
GGTTTTAGCCTTTATGCAATGCCGGATGATAAATGGTACATCTTTTATGGTAATGGTAGTGCTTCTTTTTCAACATTATTGGGACCGGCAATTAATTATGGAACCTGGATAAATATTGCAGGTACCTATGATGGTACTACTCTTCGACTATACATTAACGGCGCACTTATCAACTCTGTTGTAGTTAGTCCTATAATATTACCTAATCCTTCATTGCCTATAAGACTGGGAGCAGGAAATTCGGAAGGCGCTCCAAATTATTTTTTTGGTGGACAGATAGATGAACTTAGCCTTTGGAATAAAACTCTCACTCTTGCAGATGTTCAACATAATATGAATACCTCCCTTTTCCCTCCAAAATCTAATTTGATTAGCTATTATAATTTCAATGAAGGTGTCGGAAATGGTGACAATACAACTCCACCAATCAATACCTTAATTGATGGCACAGCAAATTCTCAAAATGGTACACTGCAGAACTTTGCTTTGATTGGAACTTCATCAAACTGGGTAACGTCAGATCTGGTACTTCCGATAAGTCTTATTAACTTTAGCGGGATTAAAAAAGACGGTTACAATTCACTTCAATGGTCAACTAAATCTGAGCAAAACAGTGCATATTTTGACATTCAGAGAAGTGAAAATGGATCTGATTTTACTACGATTGCGAAAGTAAATGCCGCAGGGAACAGTAGTGTTGCCAAAAATTATCAATATACAGATAACGAGCTTGGCACGTCATCTGTATATTATTATCGATTGAAAATGGTGGATATAGACGGAAGTTCAAAATTCAGTTCCGTTATTTTCATCAGGAATAGTAATTCAGGTCTAACCACTGTATACCCAAATCCTGCAAGGAATCAAATTACAATTAATATTTCCGATAAGAGCCTTATAAATACACAAGCCCTATTAAGCGATCTGAGCGGGAAGGTGGTGCAAAGAATTTCTTTGAACCAGGCGTCTACCCAGGTCGATATCAGTAGATATGGAAGCGGGATGTACCTATTGAAATTTAAAGATGGAAAGACTATTAAAATAGTAAAAGAATAGAAAACAAAAACAAGAAAAAGAAAGAGGCTGCCTGAGAGGGTAGCCTTTTTTATTTTAGAAAAACAGTCAGCTAAAACCTGGATATAATGTACAAGATATCTACTTCCAAACAATTATTGTCAATTACACGGCTCATCCTAACTCGACAGATATAATAACTTACCACAGCATTTATAACAACATCAAAAGGAATGTGATAAAGAGCCATCCTGCATTGCAGCCGATGCAGGATATGGTCCTGAGTAGAACTATCAATATCTGCAGAATAAGAAATAGAAGGCTTTGTAAAGTTTTATTACTTTGACAAACTTCAATCTCTCCAAATTTGTCTAAGCATCCCATTGCTGCCGATACGCTGCCTGATAATAAGAAAAGGGCCACTATTGCCCTATGGGCCAACAGGTGATCTTCATTCGAGCGTATAAAAAGAAAACTTCTGCCGGCTTTGAACAAACCATCACGAAATAGGTTATAACTTGATGGCTTCATTATTCTTATCGAAAAAATGAAATTCGGTAAGATGGTAATTTGTGTTAGACCTGACGTGTATTTTTTGTTTGAATTGTACGCTCCATTTAAATCGTTTGGAGATTAGTCCCTTGGTAAGATACGCATACAGGATAGGATGCACTTCTATGGTTAGTCCTGTATGCTTTTGCATGACAAGATAACTGAGATTTTTTTCGATCTCATCTTCCAGTACTAAAGTGGAAGAAATTTTTCCGGTACCATCGCAACTTGGACAGACTTCCTGGGTGTTTATATTTGTCTCAGGCTTCATGCGTTGCCGTGTGATCTGCATCAGGCCAAATTTACTAATGGCCAACACAGCGTGCTTTGCCCGGTCTTTTCTCATAAAAAGATCCATTTGCTCAGCAAGTTTCTTTTTATTTTCAGGAAGTTTCATATCTATGAAATCAACCACGATTATTCCTCCAATATCTCTTAATCTTAGTTGTCGCGAAATTTCTGCGGCGGCTTCCAGATTGGTTTCAAAAGCATTTTGCTCCTGATTATTTCCAACACTTTTATAGCCACTATTTACATCGATTACGTGGAGCGCTTCCGTGTGCTCAATTATTAAATAGGCACCGCTCGGCAGATTTACCGTTTTTCCAAATGAAGCTTTAACCTGGCGGGTGATTCCAAAAGAATCAAATATTGGAGACCCGTTATTATGCAAGGAAAGAATGTCTGATTTTTCTGGTGCTATTTTTTGAAGATAATTTTTTGTTTCATTGAAAATATTTTTGTCATTTACTACAATTCTATTAAAATCTTCAGTAAGCAAATCACGCAAAATACTATTTGTTTTCCCTTCCTCGCTCATAATACGGGTAGGTGGAACTGCCCCTATTAAATTCCCCTGAATACTTTTCCAGGTATTAATCAATCCCAACAGGTCCTCATGAAGTTCGTTAGAATGTTTCCCTTCAGCAGCAGTTCGCACGATAACACCAAAATTTTTTGGTTTAAATGCTTCTATTATTTTTTGCAATCTCTTTCGCTCTTCAGAAGAGTGTATTTTTCGTGAAACCGCAACAATATCATTGAAAGGAGTGATAACAACGTATCGGCCGGGTAAAGAAATTTCACAACTAAGCCTGGGGCCTTTTGCTGCAATAGGTTCCTTTAAAATCTGAACCAAAATATTTGGCTTTCCACTTAGAACTTCTGTAATTTTTCCCGTTTTAACGATCTCAGGCTCTACGACAAAAGAATCAAAATCAAGTCCTGATAATGATGTGTTATTGATAGCGACTTTCGTAAATTTCAGAATAGACCGTATGTAAGGACTTAGATCTGAGTAGTGTAAAAAAGCGTCTTTTTCGAAACCAACATCAATAAACGCGGCGTTTAGGCCGGGGATTAATTTTTTAACTTTTCCCAAGTATAAATCGCCCACACCAAAACTTGAATTTGCATTTTCATTATGCATTTCCACGAGCTTTTTATCCTCAAGTAAGGCTATCTCAACTGCTTGTGGTGCAGCATTTATAATAAGTTCCTTATTCATCCTTATTCAAGTCAAATCTTTTAGATGGTTATGTATTCTAACCAAAGAGGAAAAGGGTAAAGCCGGTATTACCGGCATGAGAAATAAAAACAGATAATAAATTTTATCTCTTTTTATGACGATTTTTTCTTAGGCGCTTTTTACGCTTATGAGTGGCGATTTTATGACGTTTTCTTTTTTTACCGCAAGGCATAAATATGATTTTAATAATTTCTAATAATAAGACAAACCTACATTTCTTGTCTGTCTGTCCAGTTCTTTATTTTAACCATTAACACTTAATGGCTTTTAATTTCTTCTATTCTTTTGTCTATCTCTTTACTAAACTCGGGACTGTTCACCAAATGCTTACTTTGCTCGTACCATTTAACAGCGTTTTTTTCGTCGCCTGTCGCTGCGTAAGCATCGGCCAGCCATGATACAGCTTCAAGATTATGTGGATCAAAACTTACCACTTTATTTAATCTTTCAATTGCCTTCTCATACTGGTTTGAAATAACTCCCCCGACTCCAAGAACCAACTGGGCCTGCATATTGTTGGAATCTTTTTGCACAACTTGCAGTAATTCCTGAATTCCCTTCATCGTTTGTTCAGGGTTTCCAGCCATACCTTCACCGTAAACATAGCAACTTCCAAGGCCAACTTTTAAACTGTCATTTTCAGGATTGAGCTTCAAAGCCTTTTGAAAAAGGGCTATTGCCGTCTGTGCTTCCCACACTTTCAATCCCGGATCGTTCTCTCTTTTCATATTCTCTAAAAGAAAATGGGCTGCAAAGGTGAGTTTTTTTTCTGAATTATCCAACTTGGCCGCTTCGCTTAAATAATAGGCATAAGGAATAAACGCTGCAACTGAATCTTTCCAAAAGTTAGCAAGATTAATATATTGGTTTTCAGACTGATTTTTAACGTCACCCCTGCTAATACTATTTTCAATATTAGTGACATACAAAAGCTGAACCGGTGAAAGTTTTCTCTTTTCCAGCATTAATGTATCATTAATGTTGAATGCAGAAGTCTCCGTCTGCGACATTGCCGGGATCTCCTTCTTAAGTGTGGTGGTTTTCCCAAAGAAAAAAAGGGCAAAAACCAATATGGCACCTATGCAAGCTAAAATAATTCTATTATTCAATATCTTAAGTTGGGATATTTTACTGGATGGCAAAGGTAAGCGATTCCTATTGTTAGGATGGCTTCTTTTCTTTTATTTGCTGAACAAATTCTTTGGCAGGTTTAAACGCAGGAATATAATGTTCGGGAATTTCTACGGCTATATTTTTTTTAATATTTCTTCCGATTTTAGCCGCTCTTTTTTTAGTAATAAAACTTCCAAATCCTCTTATATATATATTTTCTCCATCGCTTAGCGACTTTTTTACCTCTGTGAATAAATTCTCAAGAGTTACCAGTACATCCACTTTGGGAATTCCTGTCTTTTCGGCTATCCGGTTAATTAAATCTGCTTTTCTCATTTTAAATTATTTTAAATTAGATTAAAATGCGGTCTGAAATCTGCTTCAACCAGTCAAAGCAAATTTACTGATCTTTATTGTAATAACCTGCTATAATATATCTTGTGTATGTTTATTTTTTCTATTGTAATAACAGATGAAATACTATAGCAAAACTAATTTCCATTTAGAATGAAATATAAGAAATTTTTTACAACTACTTTGTCACATTGGAATACTGTCGAAAACAAAAGGCAAATGCCATGGAAAGGAGAGAAAGACCCATACAAGATATGGGTAAGTGAAATAATTCTACAGCAAACCCGGGTAAACCAGGGAACTGACTATTACAATCGGTTTATCCGGCATTTCCCTAATATAAAAAGCCTGGCAACCGCTTCTGAAAAAAAGATTTATAAATTATGGGAGGGACTGGGCTATTATACCCGCTGTAGAAATCTAATTGAAACAGCGAAATTCATTCATAATAATCTTGACGGTAAATTCCCGGAAAAATACGAAGATATTTTATCGCTGAGAGGCATTGGAAATTATACGGCTTCAGCAATTGCTTCTTTTGCCTTTAATCTGCCTTACGCAGTTTTGGATGGAAACGTATTTCGCGTGTTAGCAAGATTTTTTGGGATAGAGTTATCAATAAACAGTTCAGAAGGAAAAAAATTTTATCGTGAGTTGTCGCAACTTCTTCTTGACAAAAAAAATTCAGCAGATTATAACCAGGCCATTATGGATTTTGGTGCCATGGTTTGCCGCCCTTCTCTTCCTCTCTGTAGCGAATGCGTACTTAGAAAAAAATGCTTCGCGTTTAGGAATAATAAAGTAAATGAATTACCTGTAAACACGAAAGTGAACAAACAAAAATCAAGGTTTTTCATTTACATAATAGCCGAATACAAAAATAAGTTTTACATACACAAAAGAACCGAAAAAGATATTTGGCAGAATTTGTATGACTTTATTTTAATCGAAACGAAATCGCCGACAAAAGAAAAAGATGTCTTAGCGCATGATAAATTT
>JAHEZA010000202.1 GCA_023251335.1 Chitinophagaceae bacterium
AAACATTACGATTGATTTCCATAACATTTCTACCGTTCTACGAAATCAAACCCCAAACCTCATCCAACCAGCAAACAAACAAATAACGTCATTTCTTATTTTCATCAAATTAAAAAAGTCTTCAATTTCACAAATAAACCCAAAACCCCAATAAAATCCCCAGTAAAAAAATGATGGCATAACTTTATCAAATGATAATGGATTCTTACCATCGCGGTCATAATTATTTGCGGATTTCTTTAACCGATAAATGCAACCTGCGTTGTTTTTATTGCATGCCAGAAGAAGAATATGAGTTTGTACCTTCGGCCAAATTGATGCAGGCGGATGAGATAGTGGCCCTGGCAAAAATCTTCGTAGCCAACGGTGTTAATAAAATAAGGCTTACCGGCGGCGAACCGCTGGTGCGCAAAGATGCTAAAGAGATTATTCTCGCTTTGTCAAAATTAAATGTAACGCTCACCATCACCACCAATGCTACGCGGCTGCATTTATTTGCCGACGTATTTGAAGAAGCCCATATCCATTCATTAAACATCAGCCTGGATACTTTAAAGCCGGAAAAATTTTTATTTCTTACGCGTCGCAATGAATTTAATCACGTGAAAAATAATATCGATTTAATGATTCGACGCGGGTTTCACGTAAAAATAAATGTAGTGATGATGAAGGGGCTTAATGATGATGAGATTAACGATTTTGTAGCATGGACCAAAGACACGCCGGTACATGTGCGGTTTATTGAATTCATGCCTTTTAGCGGCAATAAATGGACCAGCAACCAGGTATTTACTTTACACGAAATATTAAACGTAGTGAAAGAAAAATACGAAGTGATACCGTTAACTAATGGCGTACACGATACGGCCAAAGCCTTTACAGTAAACAAACATTTAGGCACATTTTCTGTTATCAGTACCATGAGCGCGCCTTTTTGCAGTGGCTGCAACCGCATAAGGCTTACCGCCGACGGTAAAATAAAAAATTGTCTTTTTTCAAAGAATGAAACCGATTTGCTAACGGCATTCCGCAAAGGAGAAGATGTGTTGCCATTGATTGTACAAAATATCGGCAGAAAAGAAAAAGAACTGGGCGGCCAGCTATTATCAGATTTTAAAAAGATACATGCGGAGGATATTCATAACAGAAGCATGATAACAATCGGCGGATAAAAATTATCAATCAAAATAGAAGATACTTTAGAAAATGATTTCAGTAATTGAAGCAAAAACGATAATCAGTAAAAACGTAGCTCCATTACCGTTACAAAAGATTTTGTTAGAAAAAGCGGCAGGACTCGTGCTCGCGCAAGATATATTTTCACCCATCAATCTTCCCTCTTTTCCGCAATCTTCCATGGATGGGTATGCCTTCTCATTCAGCGATTGGCAAACGAATAAAAATTTAAAAATATCAGGAACCATCGCCGCGGGCAGTCAAATTAACAATGAACTAAAGCAGGGAAATGCTGTAAGAATATTTACCGGCGCAGCAGTACCGGCGGGAGCTGACACCGTAGTGATGCAGGAAAAAACGATTGTTGACAAAAACGAATTAATTATCCGTGATGAAAATATAAAGCAAGGAATGAACGTAAGGCCCGCAGGTTTAGAGATAAAATCAGGAGCGGCTGCATTAAAAAACGACACTTTGCTCAATCCCGCATCCATCGGCTTCTTGGCGTCAATGGGAATCAATGAAGTGCCGGTTTATCCGAAGCCTTCTCTCACTATTATTATCACCGGCGACGAACTAAAAGAGCCCGGGAGTTCTTTACTTCATGGGCAGATTTACGAATCCAATTCCTTTACTTTGGTAGCGGCTTTGGAACAGTTGCACATCGAAGCCATAAATGTAATAAGGGTAAAAGATAACCTGGCGTCGCTGACAGAAGCGCTAAGACAAGCTTTGAGTAAAAGTGATGTAGTACTTCTGACCGGAGGAATCAGTGTAGGCGATTATGATTTTGTGAAACAGGCAACTATCAATAACAATGTTCGACAACTCTTTCACAGCATAAAACAAAAGCCCGGCAAGCCTTTGTATTTTGGAAAGCTAAATGATAAATATATTTTCGGATTACCCGGCAATCCGGCTTCGGGACTCATCTGCCTTTACGAATATGTAGTTCCGGCTTTGGGCAAAATGTGTAACAGGGATTTTTTTTTAAAAAAATTACATGCGCCCATCGCGCAGGATTTTAAGAAACCGGCAGGGCTGACTTATTTTTTAAAAGGATATTATGATGGCATGGGAGTTCATATTTTTGAAGCGCAGGAATCATTTAGGCTTAGTTCATTTGCAACGGCAAACTGCCTGATTCAGATTGACGAAGAAGTGACTGAATGCAAAAAAGGCGAATCAACAGAAATACATTTATTACCAGGATAATTTATGGACTATATTTTTCTATTTTATCTATTATTATTTTCAATAGCATTTCTTTATTCCTCCGTCGGGCACGGCGGCGCAAGCGGCTATCTGGCGCTAATGGCGTTATTCAGTGTAACTCCTGAAGTGATGAAACCAACAGCTTTGATGTTAAATTTGTTTGTATCACTCACGTCATTTATTCAATTTTATCGCGGCCATTATTTTAAGTGGAAAATATTTTTGCCCCTTGCCGTAGCGTCGGTACCAATGGCCTTCGTAGGAGGACTTGTAACAGTAGATGGCGCTATTTATAAAAAAATATTAGGACTCTTGCTATTGATCCCGATTGTACGGTTTCTCTTTTTTTCAAATATCAAAGACGCTGAATTAAAAACGCCAAATATTGTTGGTTCACTGTTAATTGGCGGTTCGATTGGATTATTTTCGGGCCTGATCGGCATTGGCGGCGGCGTTATCCTGGCGCCGATCCTGCTACTTTTAAAATGGACCAATCAGAAACAAACGGCTGCCATCAGCGCTATTTTTATTTTCGTAAATTCATTGTCAGGACTCGCGGGACAGTTTACAAAAGGAATTCATTTTAGTAATGAAATGTTGCTGTATGTTGCCATTGCCTTTACAGGAGGCTTGTGTGGCGCATATTTCGGCGCATTAAAATTCAAACAGGTGGTATTGAAAAACTTACTTGCAGTCGTGTTGATGATGGCTGCCTTTAAATTATTGTTCACGCATGCCTGATTGTTTAATTTTACAAATGTCTTACATGGAAATCATTTTATTCGGACAACTCAGGGATCTCGCAGGAAGCAACCGTATTTCAATCAATGCGATGTCAGACACAAATGAATTGCAGAAAGAATTAAACATAAGGTATCCCGCATTTGCGAATACGAAATATGCCATAGCGGTTGATAAAAAAATAATTTCCAAAACTGTTCCATTAAACGCTGAAAGTGAAATCGCTTTGTTGCCACCTTTTTCCGGCGGATAAAAATGAATAAACACATATCATACGAACGATACCAACGCCAGGTGATTTTAAAAGAATTCGGCGAAGCAGGACAACAAAAATTGTTTGATGCCAAAGTGCTTGTCATTGGTGCAGGGGGTTTGGGTTGTCCCTTGCTTCAATATCTTGCCGCTGCCGGCGTGGGCACGATTGGTATTGTTGATGATGATAAAGTAGCATTGAGTAATCTTCACAGGCAAATTTTATTTTCTGTAAATGATATAGGCAAATCCAAGTCGGAACGCGCAGCAAATTATCTAAGGCAATTAAATCCGGAAATCAATTTGATTGCATACAACAAAAGAATAACAAACCAAAATGCATTGGAATTGATGAGCGACTTTGATTATATAGCCGATGGAAGCGATAATTTCACCACGCGCTATATGATTAATGACGCTTGTGTGTTGCTAAACAAACCCTTGATATATGGCGCTATATCAAAATTTGAAGGCCAGGTAGCAGTGTTTAATTGTAAGAAAAATAAAGACGATGAACCCGTGAGTTATCGCGATCTGTTTCCGACACCACCTGGAGAAAATGAAATATTAAATTGTGCGGAAGCTGGCGTATTGGGCGTTTTACCTGGAATTATAGGCACGATGATGGCGAATGAATGCATCAAATTAATTACCGGAATAGGAGAACCCTTAATAGATACGCTGCTTACTTATAACTCACTTAACAATGAAACATATCAAATACGATTAAGCGCTGATAAAAAAAATAACCCATTGATCCCGAAAGATGAAACATCATTCACAGAGATGAATTATGAATGGCTTTGTACGGCTACACCGAAAGAATTTGAAATAGATACATTGACTTTAGGTTCGTTAATTCAACAAGAAAATATCGACATCATCGACGTGAGAGAATTAAACGAAAAGCCAGACACCAATGATTTTAATTATTTAAAAATCCCGCTGGATGAATTGGGAAAAAATAATTCAAAAATAAAAAATGGCATCGTCGTTACTTTTTGCCAAACAGGCAAACGAAGCGCCCAGGCAGTGGAAATTTTATCGCGTATTTTTAAAGGGCAAAAAAAAATCTATAGTTTGAAGGGGGGTATCATGCAATGGGAAAAACAAAAGCAAGACCATGAGTGAAAAGAAACCAAAAAATATTTTTGTAGAAGGTGCTATCAGTGGCACTTTCATTGGCGAGCGTATTCAAAAACATAACATCAAAACCAGAATCGGCGGGCACAGTATTTTCCTGGGCCAGGTGAGAGCCGATATGATAGCTGAAAAAAAAGTAGCCGCCATAGAATATACCACTTATGAAGAAATGGCTTTGGAAAAAATGGCTGAAATAAGGGAAGCGATTTTCGGGAAATACAAACTGGAGTGTATGCACGTATATCATAGCCTGGGTAAAGTGGCCGCCGGTGAAGTCAGCTTGTTTGTTTTTACTTCATCAGCGCACCGCAAAGCCGCCATAGAAGCCTGTTCGGAAACAGTAGAAAGAATAAAAGCAGAGCTGCCTGTTTGGGGAAAAGAATTATTTGAAGACGAGTCGTATCAATGGAAAGTAAATAATTAATATGATCAACATCACACATAAGTCAAATTCATTACGCCAGGCAACAGCAAGTGCTACGGTTTCAGTTTCGAAGCAAGAAACTATTGATGCCCTCAAAAACAAGGAAGTGCCCAAAGGTGATGTCTTTGAATTTTCCAGGGCGGCAGGATTGCTAGCCATTAAAAAAACCAGTGACGTCATTCCTGATTGTCACCCTTTGCCGGTGGAATTTGCATCTATCACACATGCCATTGATGGATTAAACATTATTATTTCAGTGGAAGTGCATACTATTTATAAAACCGGTGTAGAGGTAGAAGCCATGCATGGCGCGGCTATCACCGCATTGACCATGTACGACATGCTAAAGCCGATAGATAAAGAAATTTCGATTTCCAATATTAAATTAGAAAATAAGAAAGGCGGCAAATCAGATTTTGACAAACAATCAGGAAACTCATTAAAATGTGCCGTTATTGTTTGTTCCGATAGTATTGCTGCCGGAGAAGGAGAAGACAAAACCGGCAAAGCTGTTATTTCAAAATTAGAAAAATGGAATCTCCCGGTTTCTGTTTATGAAGTAATTCCGGATGAATTTTCGGTAATTCAGTCAAAAGCAAAACAAC
>JAHEZA010000203.1 GCA_023251335.1 Chitinophagaceae bacterium
TATTAAATTAGATGAATACTGGCTTAATTTGTACACTGACGTGAAAACCAAAGTGGAAGATTTTTCAGTGCTCTTTGATTTTTGGAAAGAGGGAGAAGCTACCGAAGAAGAAGTGAAGGAGGCCTACGAAAGCGCTGTAAAGGCCACCGAAGAAGCGGAATTTAAAAGTACTTTGAATAAGCCTGAAGATGAGATGCCCGCTATTCTGCAAATCAACAGCGGCGCAGGCGGAACGGAAAGCCAGGATTGGGCTGAGATGCTGCTTCGTATGTATCGGATGTATGGCGAAAAACAGGGATGGAGCGTGACAGAACTTGATTTCCAGGACGGTGATGGAGCAGGAATTAAAAGCGCTACTTTGCAATTCGATGGGCCGTTTGCTTTCGGATTTTTAAAAGCAGAAAGCGGCGTTCACCGGCTTGTACGCATTTCGCCTTTCGACAGCAACGCACGCAGGCATACTAGTTTTGCCAGCGTCTATGTATATCCGTTAATCGATGATTCTATTGAAATAAAAGTGAGTCCGGCTGACGTAGAATGGGCTTTTTTCAGAAGCGGTGGCAGTGGCGGGCAAAATGTAAATAAGGTAGAGACAGCTGTAAGGCTGACGCACAAGCCGTCCGGGATAATAGTAGAATGCCAGCAGGCGCGGACGCAGGGAGAAAACCGGGAGAAAGCGATGTCAATGCTTAAAAGCCGGTTGTATGAGGAAGAGATGCGTAAGCGGCAGGAAAAATTAGATGTGAATAATTCATCAAAGAAAAAGATAGAATGGGGAAGCCAGATACGCAGTTATGTTTTTCATCCTTATAAAATGATCAAAGATCATCGGACTGACTATGAAGTTGGGAATGTAGGTCCGGTCATGGATGGCGAACTGGACGGATTTATCAAGGCATATCTGATGATGGAGGATTGATATGCTAATGTGCCAATTTGCCAAAGAGAAAATTAGCAAATGGAATAGTGAACAAACAAATAATCGTAATTTTCAGTCTTCTCTATACCTCCCGGAGGAGAGGGAAGCCAACAATTCAACAATAAACCAATATAACTATGCCTTCCATTCTTATCATTGATGATGAAAAAGCAATCAGGAAAACCCTGACGGAAATTTTGGGATTTGAAGGTTATAAAATAGATGAAGCTTCTGACGGCGAAGAAGGCCTGAGAAAGTTTAAGGAAAAAAATTATGACCTGATCCTTTGCGATATCAAAATGCCCAAATTAGATGGCCTGGAGTTCCTGGAAAAAGCGAAAGAAATAAATAGCGAAGTGCCTGTTATTATTATCAGTGGGCATGGTAATATTGAAACCGCAGTAGAAGCTGTAAAATCGGGCGCTTACGATTATATTCCCAAACCCCCTGACCTTAACAGGCTGCTAATCACATTGCGCAACGCCATGGATAAAACGACATTGGTAGCTGAAACAAAAGTGCTGAAACGCAAAGTGAGTAAGGTGCAGGATATTATTGGCGAGTCGGGCCCGATCATAAAAATAAAAGAAACAATAAATAAAATTGCCCCTACAGATGCGCGGGTTTTGATTACCGGAGAAAATGGCTCTGGCAAAGAACTGGTGGCAAGGTGGATACATGAAAAAAGCGCGCGTGCTACTGCCGCCATGGTGGAAGTGAACTGCGCCGCTATTCCCGGTGAATTAATAGAAAGCGAGTTGTTTGGCCATGAAAAGGGAAGCTTTACTTCAGCAGTAAAACAGCGTATCGGCAAATTTGAGCAGGCCAGCGGCGGCACATTGTTCCTGGATGAAATTGGAGATATGAGCCTGAGTGCCCAGGCAAAAGTCTTGCGCGCACTGCAGGAAGGAAAAATAACAAGAGTAGGCGCCGACAGGGATATTAACGTAGACGTAAGAGTAATAGCCGCCACCAATAAGGATTTGCTGAAGGAAGTAGAAAATAAAAATTTCAGACTCGATCTGTACCATCGGCTTGGCGTTATTATTTTACATGTCCCGACTTTAAACGAGCGGTCAACAGATATACCACTGCTTATTGATCGCTTTCTGCAGGATGTGGCAACCGACTATGGGCAAGCCAAAAAAGCGATTGATAAAAAAGCGATTGACCTCTTACAAAAATATCAATGGACGGGCAACGTTCGCGAACTTAGAAATGTAGTAGAAAGATTGGTTATTCTCTCCGGTAAAACAATTATGGCTGAAGATGTAGAGAGTTATGTACTTCCTAAAACACGATAATTTTCATCATAAATTTTCTATCGCATAGATTTTATTTATGAAACACATTTATTGCATAAGTGGTTTCGGAGCAGATGAACGCGTGTTTTCAAAACTTGATTTTGGAGATAACGACATTCATTTTATCCAATGGAAAATTCCCGAAAAACATGAGACGATTGAGTCTTATGCCAACAGGATGCGCCAGGACATTCAGCATGCTAATCCAATTTTAATAGGACTGTCGTTTGGCGGAATGATCAGTATCGAGATTGCCAAATTAATTTCTGTAGAAAAAGTCGTTTTACTATCAAGTATCAGCACACGTTACGAACTGCCTTTATTCATGAGGATTGCAGGTAAATTACGCCTCAACCGGATCATCCCTATGAAGCCCTATCCTATCCTGGAACCAATAGAAAATTATAACCTCGGTGTGGAAACCAAAGAACAAAAAATATTATTGAGAGAGTATCGGCGCAATCTCAATCTCCAATATAGCAACTGGGCGTTGAATGAAGTAGTTAATTGGAAAAACGAATGGATACCACCAAACCTGGTTCATATACATGGAACAGAAGATCGCATTTTTCCCATAAATTATGTAAAGGCAGATTATGTGATTAAAGGTGGCGGCCATCTGTTGCCGATGAACAACGCGAATCAAGTAACTGACATTTTGAAAAAAATTCTATAATTAACTCTGGCTGTCTTTAAATTCTTATGATTTTGATGCAGTAAACAAACAAAAACCAGTTAATTTATTTTTTTTCTTTTCACCAAAAACCAGGTTCAGACGCATTTTGCTAAACAGGGAAAACAAACTTTGTTAAACTAATGATAACAATTTTTATACAGTTTTAGAATAAGGGCTTTAATACCCTACTTTTGTTTTCGCTTTAAAAAATTAACGCATGAGTATAGGTTTACTTCTATTTATTATTGCTACCATCGCCGTTCTTATCGGCTTGTACGGAATGTTTAAAAAAGCAGGCATTACGCCGTGGAAAGCCCTGATTCCATATTACAACACGTGGTGCATGGTCGAAAAAATGGAGCTTAAAAAAATCTGGTTCTTCCTTCAGTTTATTCCTATCGCCGGACAATTCATCACGATATGGATCATGATAAAATTTACAGAACACTTTGGACGATTCGGCCTGTGGCACCATTTTCTAACCGTTTTTTTTCCATTTATTTATTTTCCCTATCTCGGCTTTTCTGACCAGGAAAGATATGCGGGAATTGCAGTTGTAAAAAATTATAAGAAAGGAGCTATACGGGAATGGATAGACGCAGCAGTGTTCGCGATTGTGGCAGCAACGCTAATCCGCACTTTTGTTTTCGAAGCATACACCATCCCTACTCCGTCAATGGAAAAAACACTTTTAGTCAATGATTTTCTATTTGTAAACAAATTCGCTTACGGGCCACGTATCCCGGAAACTCCGTTGGCGCTGCCTTTTATGTCGCATACCATTATAGGCACTGACACAAAATCGTATGTAGAATGGATCGAAATTCCATACACGCGCTGGTTTGCAAAGCCCGTAAAAAGAGATGATGTGGTTGTTTTCAATTTTCCGGTAAACGATACGTTGATAGATGATGCGCAACACGGCTCGCAGGTAACGTATTACCAGGAAATTCAGGGAAGAATGATGGCAGATCATATTTCTGAGCAGGAAGCAAGACAAAGGGTGCTCGATCAATACGGCGACATGGTCAAAACGCGGCCGGTAGATAAAAGAGAATTTTTCATTAAAAGATGTGTAGCAGTGGCTGGGGATTCACTACAAATTAAAAACAGGATCGTATATATAAACGGAGTGGCACAGTCTTCACCCGAATTTCATGAGTTCAATTACCTGGTTACTACAACAGGGCCTCTTGATCCCGATAAACTAAATGATATCGGAATTCAGGATACTGAAGACCCAAATAAGAACCAGGTGAAAATGATCAATTCCAATTCATATATTATCGGACTCAGCGATGCTGAAAAGTTACAGCTTAAAATGTTTCCGAATATAAAAGATATACAACCCGCCCCGTTGCAGCAATGGGACAAAGGAATTTATTTGTTTCCTTATGAAGAAGGCAATGGCTGGACAGTAGATGATTATGGCCCTATCTGGATCCCTAAAAAAGGAGCTTCTATTACATTGAATCCGGAAAACGTAAGACGCTACGAAAGATGCATTGTTACCTATGAAGGCAATAAATTTGAAGAGAAGAACGGACAATATTTTATTAATGATCAACCCGCTGCTACCTATACTTTCAAGATGAATTATTACTGGATGATGGGTGATAATCGCCACAATTCACTCGATAGCCGCTACTGGGGCTACGTTCCGGAAGATCACGTAGTGGGTAAGGCATCATTAATTTGGTTTAGCTATGGCAGCCACGGAGTACGCTGGAGCAGGGTGTTTCAGAAGATTCAGTAATTAATATTTTGAAAAGAATCAAGAGCGCTTGCGCATTATTGGTTTCTAAACACATTACACAATGAAACGAAACAGATGTCAGCTTTTCTGAAATTTTTTTTTCTCTTGACATGCCTTTTTTGCGAAAAATAAAATGCCCAACAAAAGGAAAATTTTCCTGCTTCTCAATTAATTTATTTCAAAAGTGATAAGGGCACTTTATGGAATCAACACCAGTTGGATTCTTTTATTGCTTCGAAATCCAACAACAGATACCGGTTGGTGGCCAGAACAACGCACGTTGAGCAAAAAGAGGATTCTTTAATTTATCATTTCAAACTTTTATTGGATCCGGCGCCCGCTGATAAAAATAACCAACCAATAGTCAGTGCGCCATTACCGGATTTCAGTTTTGAAGATATCAACGGCAATGCCATCAGCCTCCAGAAATTAAAAGGCAAACCTATTGTTATTAATTTTTGGTTCACCGCCTGTGTGCCGTGCATAGAAGAAATGCCTGCTTTAAACGAGCTAAAAGAAAAATTTAAAAATTCGGATGTTGTATTCTTATCGATGACTTTTGAAAGCAAAAAGCAGGTTATAGATTTTTTGAAAAAACATGAATTTTATTTTACTGCCATCCCAAATGCAAGAGACTATTGCAATAACATTACGGAGATTTACCCGCTCACATTATTCATTAACCGGGAGGGCATTGTTCAATCGGCCCGGCATAACATGCTCTCTTTATATAATTATGAAATAACAAAAAAAATTGATCAGTTGGATACGTCAGAATTTGAAACGGAAATCAAAGCGATCCAAAAAGTACAGGAATAATAGATGATTCAATGTATCCTATCACCGCGAACTTCCATGCTTTGCATCACATTCGTTTCATAA
>JAHEZA010000204.1 GCA_023251335.1 Chitinophagaceae bacterium
GAATGGTTGGGCCAAAACATCCGAGGTCGCCCAATTGCTTTACAATTTGTTGGGGAAATTCAGCTTTTTGTGCATAGCTTTCGATGATCGGTGATATTTCCTTTTTTACGTAATTACGAACCGATTCGCGAATCAACTTGTGCTCGTCAGTAAGCAGTTCATCAACATTAAAATAATCCGGTGATTGAAAAAGGTCTTGTGCCATATAGAGAATGGTTTATTCGTTAATTAGTTTATTTGTTATTGACAAATAACATTCATTGATATTTGTTGCTTTACTGGTATTGTGAGATACGTTTCAAAGATAACTTTTCATTTAATAAGATGATTACTAAATCGCACGGTTCCATTCATCAAGAATCGCAACAATGATAATATTTGTTCACGATTAATTTTTTTTTAAACCGAGCCAAAATAAAAATAGGCAGAATTTGTTGATTTACTGCATTCGTCAAATAAGTTTTACATGCAAACATTTATCAGTTGATTCTCTCTTTATTATATCTGTGCTTATATTCCAATGGCGACATTCCTGTAATTTTCCTGAACACTTCACGAAATGCTTTCACATCTGAATAACCCACTTCATACATTATTTCATTTACAGTTTTTCGGCTAACCTCCAGTGCTTTTTTTGCCGATTCAATTTTCACTCTTTGCGAATATTCCAAAGGTGTATTGCCTGTCGCTTTAATAAATCTTCTGTCAAATGTTCGCCGTCCCACAGCAAAACGTGAAGACAAAGATTCAACAGAAATTTTCTCATCCACCTTACCTTCAATGTATGCCTGTGCTTTTTTTACCATTTCATCATCATGTTTTTTCTGACCAGTGAACATGGCGAACGAGGATTGGCTATTCCGGTCCATTTCAATCTGGAATACTTTGGAACAATAAATAGCTGTTTGCCTGTCGTAATATTTTTCTACCAAATATATCATCAGGTTCAAAAAGGAATAAGCGCCGCCATTGGTATAAATTCCATTTTCATCGGTAATTAATTCGTCCGTTTGCAAATTCACTTTTGGAAACCTTATTCTAAAACTTTCAGCAACCGCCCAATGAGTTGAACACCTTTTTCCATCCAGCAAACCGGTGGATGCCAGCATAAACGCACCAGTGCATATACTTGCTATCTCAGCATCATTCTTGTACTGTTGCGTTATCCATTCAATCATCAATTTGTTTCCTTTCACAGCCTGTTCATAATTGTGATTGAGTGAAGGGATAATTACAAGATTGGTTTTTGATATTGCCGAAATATTATTGTGCGGTTTCACGGAGAACAGGCCGTTATAAAATTCCACTTCTTTCGAAACACCTGCCAACTCGATTTTGAACAATTCCTTTTTACCAGTCCCCTTCCGATATTCATTCGCTCTTGTAAATATTTTATAAGGGCCAACAATACTGCTTAGATTGTTTTTACCCTCCGGCACCAATATAGTAAGATGTTTCATTTAGAATTCTTTTTTGCAAAGATAGAAAATCGCATTGTCCAAATCAACCCACCACAAAGTCTATTTTACACCCTGAAAATGTGGTTTTTGGACAATAGTTTTGCTGAAGAAAATCTAAAGAGAGCAAAGTTTTTATTAATAATCAAAAAAGATAAAGAAAATGGAAACATCAGATTTCACCCTTACTCTTTTGGTTGATCAATCGCCGAAAGAAGTATTCAACGCCATCAAAAATGTCCGTGGATGGTGGTCAGGATTATATTCAGAAGAATTTGAAGGCAGGACGGATAAACTCAATGAAGAGTTTACATTTCGTGCGGGCGAAGGCGCTCATTATTCCAAACAAAAATTAATAGAAGTAATTCCTGATAAAAAACTTGTGTGGCTTGTAACGGACAGTAATCTTACTTTTCTTGAAAATAAAACTGAATGGACGGGAACCAAAATCATTTTTGAAATTTCTAAAAAGGGGAACAATACACAAATTCGATTCACGCACGAAGGGTTGGTTCCCGAAGTTGAATGCTATGATTCCTGTGCACCGGCATGGACACAGTATCTGAAAGAAAAATTGAGGAACGTAATTTCCAAGGGTAAAGAAGCGCCTTTTGCGTTGCAGTAATAAACCAATTAAAAACCGTATAAAAAGATCCTATGGCAAGAATGATCGCGATTTATAAAACGCCGGAAGACAAAGATGCTTTTGACAAACACTATTTTGAAGTGCATATTCCGATTGCAAAAAAACTCCCCGGATTACGAAAGTATGATGTGAGCAAAAACCCGATTATTTCAACAACGGGCGATTCAGATACTTATTTAATAGGAACTTTGCACTTTGATAGTTTGGATGCTATTAAACAAGCGTTCGCGTCTGAATCTGGAAAACTTTGTGCGAAGGACAGAAAAATTTTAGTTCCTGATGATAATAACATTCAAATCTATGTGTTTGACACCGAAGAGGTGTAATAATAAAACAAGTAACATAAATCAATTAAAGAATTAAACAATGGAAAATCAAAATTTCACCACTACCTTTTTGGCAGATCAAACTTCCGAAGAAGTATTCAATGCCATCAATAATGTGCGCGGATGGTGGTCAGAAGAAATAGAAGGCAATACAGAAAAACTAAATGATGAATTTACTTATCATTACCAGGATGTTCATCGTTGTAAAATGAAAATAATAGAATCCATTCCCGGAAAGAAAGTGGTGTGGCTTTGTACAGACAATTATTTCAGTTTTACTAAAGACAAAAGTGAATGGATAGGAACAAAAATTATTTTTGAAATTTCGCAACAAGAAGGCAAGACGCAACTCCGCTTCACACATGACGGCCTGGTTCCTGAATATGAATGCTACAATGCATGCGTGAATGGATGGACACAATATATATCGCAAAGCCTGCCCAGCCTGATAAGTACAGGTAAAGGCCAGCCCAACTCAAAAGAAAAGGCATATACCATACATGAAATCGCAGCCCGGTTCAATGAACTTGCGCAACAGGAAAAATGGTTTGACATACAGGACGAACTTTTTTCAGACGATGTAAAAAGTGTTGATCCACCGAATTCTCCGTACTTCGGATATGCGGAAGGAAAAGGAAACGTTCGTAAAAAAGGCGAAGATTTTGTAAAAACAATTGAAGAATTTCATGGCGCCCATACAACAGAGCCCGTTATAGGGGGGAATCATTTCGCTGTAGGAAGAGAAATGGACGTTACGGCGAAGGGACATGGAAGAATACAATTGAACGAAATCATGATGTATGAAGTGAAAGACGGTAAAATTATATCCGAACAATTTTTTTATTAAACGATAATGTTGGTACAGCAGAGCAGCCTACAGTAGACAGACTTTTAAACCGAATTTCTATTTTGCTGTTTTATCGGAACAAACAACCCAATCCAGCGTCAAACAATTTTCATCAGAAGCCGAGATATTGTTTCATTGCCGTTTGATATTCCAGCGCGATAGCCCTGGCTTCCTGCGCAAAATTTTCCTTTTTTCCGGCGTAGATGATAGCGCGCGATACATTTACTAATAAGCCACCGTCATCCGTCAGCCCGTTCTTAGAGACGTCAGCAAGACTGCCGCCCTGGAAACCAACACCGGGAATCAATAAAAAATGATTGGGAATTATTTTTCTGATTGAAGAAATATCCTCAGCTTTTGTAGCGCCCACCACATACATCAGGTTTTCTTCCGTCCCCCACTCCGCAGTCTTTTTAATCACCTCTTCATATAAAAAATTTCCGTCTATGCGTTGCTGTTGAAAATCCTTACTCCCTTCATTGCTCGTAAGGCCTAAGACAATCGTCCATTTATTTTCATAATCCAAAAACGGCTGTACGCTGTCGCTGCCCATGTAAGGAGCTACGGTAATGGCGTCAAAAGGAATGGTTTCAAAAAAAGCTTTGGCGTATTGATGAGAAGTATTACCAATGTCACCACGTTTGGCGTCAGCAATTTTAAAATGAGTCTTTGGAATATAGTTGACCGTTTTTTCCATGGCTTCCCAACCTTTAATTCCTTCCGCTTCATAAAAGGCGGTATTGATTTTATAAGCCACACACAAATCTCCCGTAGCATCAATGATTTGTTTATTGAACTCAAAAATCGCGTCAGGATGCGACTGCAGGTGTTCAGGAATTTTGCTGACATCCGTATCAAGACCAACACATAAGTAAGAACTTTTTTCCTTGATTTGCTCTCTTAAATATTTTCTATTCATAATCCAACTTTATTTCATGTCAACTAAGCCTGCCAAAGTGTTGTCATACTGAGCCTGCCGAAGCACCATCTCCCCGGCAATCTCATTTTCAAAATAACGATTTGTTTTTCTCAAATTCTCAATAATTTGCTTCTTAGTTACTTCATCCTTATTCTGGCTCAATTTAAAAACATTTTCCAAACTATCCACTTCTATATGAAAGCCAACGATTGCTGTTGATAAACGATTTACATACTCCACAGGTAATTTATGAAACGCAGCCTCGCTTTCGAGGGATTCATATCTATCAGTAAGATCTTTAATAATTTTTTTGGTGCCTTCATTATCCGTCAACTTTATTTTGCCTTTGGCATGCACATCCATATAATTCCATGTGGATGCCACATTTTTGGTAACATACCAACCCGCGCTCACATAACAATGTGGACCAGTGAAAATTACCAGCACGTTCTCATTTTGCACAAACGCTTTGTAATGATCAGTCTCTTTCATGATATGTCCGGTCAAAACCAAATGATCATTTTGCTTTTTTATTTCCAACGGAATATGGGTGGCCACCGGAAATCCGTCCAGCATACTTGTAACAAAAGCAAAAGAATTTTTCTGCATGAATTCAAAAACTAGTTCTTCGTTTTTTTCTGTAAAATGGGAAAGTTTGTACATTTTTCGCCTTTAATTTTTTTCATTATTTTTTTCATTCAAAAATGCCTGTATGATTTCCCCGAAACGGAAAACCTCTTCAAAGGAATTGTAGAGGGGCGCCGGCGCCACACGTATAACATTAGGTTCGCGCCAATCTGCTATCACACCATTCTTATTTAAAAATTCAAAAAGTTTTCTGCCATTATCAGCCACCAGCATCGAAACCTGGCAGCCATGTTCATTTGCTGCCTGAGGCGTAATAATTTCCAGCACTTTTTTTGAAAAAGCACCATTAATTTCATTCAAAACAAAAAGCAAAAAAGCGCTCAGTAATTTCCCTTTTTGAATTATCGTTTCAAATCCGGCTTTATCGATCATATCAAGCGAAGCCAAATGCGTCGCCATATTCAAAACCTGCGTATTACTTACCTGCCAGCCTTCTGCGGTGGGAATTGGATTAAATTCTTTCTTCATTTGGAATCGCTCGTGTTTATCTGTTCCCCACCAGCCTGCCAGGCGCAACAGCGATTTATCCGTTACATAACGTTGATGTATAAACGCGCCGCCAATTCCCCCCGGGCCCGAATTCAAATATTTATAAGAACACCACACCGCAAAATCCACTTCCCAATCGTGAAGTTTTAATTTGATATTACCCACAGCGTGCGCAAGATCAAATCCACACATAGCGCCTG
>JAHEZA010000205.1 GCA_023251335.1 Chitinophagaceae bacterium
GGAATCATTTAATTATGAGGATGCCACACTAATGCTGGCACCGGCTACAGGATTCTATGCTACTGAAGGGCTGGGTAAAAATGAAGTGCGTCTCGCTTATGTATTGAACGTCGATGATATTGATAAAGCAATGGATTGCCTCGAAAAAGCTTTGGAAATATATCCGGGAAGAACAAGGAATTAGAAAAAAATAATTCCATCATTTCGTCTTCTTCTGTTTCTTTAATTTATGGCCCTCTTATTCGTGCCAGGGATATAGTCCAGGTCGTTAATGCATTTGTTTCGCGTCCATATGACATGAGGAGTGATCTAAGTCTTCTCCTGATATTTTCATTTAATTTTTCAGTAATTTAATTTTACTGAGCTGCAAAGCGTAAATATTATTTCTCACCTATCAATCACCCTTTCTAAAAGATTAAGGTTTTCTTGTTTTTATTCGTTCACTGCGAACTCCTTTTAGGGTATTCAAAATTTCTTCCGACTCTGGCAGTACTTTTTATCCACATTAATTCACGCTTAAATCACAGTTTTTCCACAACCTGACAAGTAGTTTTTGCCGAGTAAGTCTTATTCCGACTGGTTTTGCCTAACGTGGACAAAAAAGTTTTTCCATAATTTGTTGGAGAAGTGGGAAAAAGTGTTAATTTGTGGCAATTATAGAAATTTAAGTATTAATCAACTCATAATGACGGGCTTTATAGGTGAATACGAAGCTACATTAGATGCCAAGGGGCGCTTTCTGATTCCGGCAGGGTTCAAAAAACAATTGCCGGAAGGGGGAGAAGAGCTCTTTGTAATAAACCGCGGCTTTGAAAAATGCCTGAGCTTATACACATCTGTTAGCTGGGAACCTGTATTTTCTGAGTTGGGCAAGCTGAATGATTTTGATCCAAAAGTACGGCAATTTAAAAGGTACTTTTTGAATGGCGCTACACAGGTGAGTCCGGATAGTGCAGGGCGAATTTTATTGCCAAAAAACCTGACGGAATACGCGGGCCTGGGAAAAGACATTGTACTGGTTTCGGCAATTGATAAAATAGAGATTTGGGATAAAACTAAATATCAACAGTTCTTTGAAACTTTTTCACCGGAAGCATTCAGCGATTTGGCAAAAGAAGTGATGGCGGGTGATAAAACACCCAGGCCATAATGATGCAAGACGGCGTATATCACGTGCCTGTATTACTGCAGGAAGTGATTGACGGTCTTCAAATAAATCCCTCGGGAATATATGTCGATTGCACATTTGGAGGCGGAGGCCATAGCAAGCGAATTCTTGAGCAATTAAATATTTCAGGCAGATTAATTGTTTTTGACCAGGATGCGGATGCAAAAAAAAATGTTCCTGATGATGAGCGCGTAATTTTTGTGCCTCACAATTTTCGACACCTGCAACGTTTCCTCCGTTTTCATAAAATTTCAAAAGTCAATGGAATCCTTGCGGACCTCGGTGTGTCGAGCCACCAGATAAATGAGGCAGAACGAGGATTTTCTACAAGATTCGATGCGGCATTGGATATGCGTATGAATCAGGGTGAATCTAAAACAGCCGCAGACATTATCAGGAATTATCCGGAAGAAGCGCTGCATAAAATTTTTGAACAGTATGGCGAGGTAACTAATTCAAAAACATTGGCCAAAGCGATTGTTGAAATAAGAAGAACGCAATCACTCGGTACGATCAACCAATTCAAAAATGCGCTCTATCCATTTGTAAAAGGAAATCCTGAAAAATATTTTGCCCAGGTTTTCCAGGCATTAAGAATAGAAGTGAATGATGAGTTAAATGCGCTGAGGGAAATGCTGAAGCAGTCAGTTGATGTATTGGATGAAGGTGGAAGAATAGCGATCATCACTTTCCATTCACTGGAAGACCGGATTGTAAAAAACTTTTTTAAGGAAGGAACTTTTGAAGAAAGAGAAAAAGATGTATTCGGCAATTCGCCCGAAAGTGAATTAAAAGTCATTACAAAAAAGCCAATTACTCCCGGAGCAGAAGAATTGAAGATTAATCCGAGAGCAAGAAGTTCAAAGTTGAGGATTGCTGAAAAAATAAAAGTTTCAAAAAAATAATTTTCTAAAAATAAAGGGTTATCACAAATATGACAACCGAAAAAAATATAGCGGAGAAGAATAAAATAAATAACCACGCTAAGAAACGGCGAAGGTTTTTTCAGTACAATAAATGGCTGGTTAAGAACATCCCTTTTTATTTTTTTATATCCGCTATTGCGATTGTGTATATCGCTAATGGTCATTATGCAGATAATACGATGAGAAAAATAAATTCAACTTCAAAACATCTTAAAGAAATGGAGTATGAATTTAAGACGGTGAAACAAGATGTGATATTCAGAAGTAAGGAAAGCGAACTCGCAAGGGCAGTGGAACCGCTTGGGCTGAAACCTTTAATGGCTCCCCCTTTCAGGATTGTGGATACGCTGTTGGAGAAGTGATGAACGACAAGTAAAGCAGAAAAGCAATCAGTAGAAGAGATAAGTGTAAATACAGTAAAGCAACAAATAATGGCAAAAAGTATTTTGCAGAACATATACTAATAACGCGTAACTAATACTCGTAACTAATAACTGGGTAACTGACAACCGGCAAATGGATATAAAAAAAGACATACAATGGCGTGTTCATCTTTGCTTCCTCATTATGATAGTGTTGGGCGGAGTGGTATTCGGGCGTGCCATTTATATCCAGAAATTCCAGGGAGATTATTGGAGAAGCATGAGTAACAAACAGCACCTGAAGTATATGGACATCAATGCTGAACGTGGAAGCATATTTAGCGAAGATGGCAATATGCTTAGTACGTCTATTCCTGTTTTTGATATCCATGTTGATTTTGGCGCCGATGGTGTTCGCGAAAAGGGTGGGGAAAGGTTTTATAAAAACTTGGATTCGCTTAGCAGGTGTCTTGCTGGCTTATTTAAAGACGCGAACGCGGCTTCCTACAAAAAAGAGTTGCTGGCTCAGTATAAAAAGAAGACAAGATATTATCTGTTGAAAAGAAAAATTTCTTTTGATGAATACCGTGAACTGAGGGAGTTTCCACTAGTGAGACTCGGAAGAAACAAAAGCGGATTTATTGTAGATGTAAGAGATAACAGGGTAAACCCTTACGTACTCCTCGCCAATCGTACTATCGGGCTTTCCAGGGGTGACACCAGTAAAAATGTAGGGCTTGAAAGATCTTATGACAGTGTGCTCAAAGGCCAGACGGGCCAAAGGCTGATGCGATATATCGCAGGTTCATATATTCCGGTGGATGGTGCGGAAATTGAACCGGAAAACGGAATGGATATCACCACTACTATCGATACCTATATTCAGGATGTGGCTGAAAATGCTTTACTGAGAATGATGACTCAAAATGCGTCTATTCATGGGAGTTGTATCGTTATGGAGGTGAAAACCGGAAAAATAAAAGCCATTGCTAACCTGGGCAGACGGCCGGATGGAAGCTATTGGGAAGATTATAATTATGGACTAGGAATGCGCACAGAGCCAGGATCTGTTTTTAAGATAGCTACGTTAATTTCTTTGCTGAAAGATAATTATGTAGATACAGGAAGCATCGTGGATTGTGAAGGCGGCCAGAAGAATTTTTACGGGTTAAGGATTGCGGATTCGCACCTTGGAACCGGACAGGTAACAGTGAAAGAAGCATTTGCCATGTCGTCTAATGTTGCATTTGCGAAGCTTGCCGACGAATATTATCACAATCAGCCCACGAAGTTTTGGCAGCATCTACATGACCTGAGATTGGATACTTCTTCGGGAATTGACATAGTGGGCGCAGCCAAACCCTACGTCAAAAAGCCATCTAATAAATATTGGGCAAAAACGACCATTCCTTTTATGGCTCATGGTTATGAAGAATTGGAAACACCGTTGAATCTTTTGATGGTGTATAATGCAATCGCTAATAACGGAACGATGATGCAACCTTACCTGGTGAATTCAATCAATGAGATGGGTGAAGAAATTAAAACTTTCAAACCGAAAGTGCTTATTGATAAGATTTGTGATGAACAAACGCTTGGAAAATTGAGAGGCTGTTTATTGGCAGTAGTAGAAAGTGCTCATGGTACTGCGCACATGCTTGAGAGTGATATATATGAGTTTGCGGGCAAAACAGGTACTGCCGTAACGGCCATGGATAACCGCGGATACAATAAAGGTTCAAAAATTTACCAATCTGCCTTTATGGGCTATTTTCCCGCTAAAAATCCTGAGTACAGCATTGCAGTTGTCATTCAGAATAGTAGTGAGTCAAAACATGTGTATGGCGCTTCGGTTTCGGGCCCGGTGTTCAAAGAAGTGGCGGATAAGTTGTATGCTACCAGGGTAGCGGATAAACCTTTTAATATGCCGCCCCAGCCGGATAATAATGTTTATCAGTTTTATGGCTTGAAAAATGATTTAAATAAAATTCTTGACGTGTTCAAATATAAAGAAACGGATTCCGCAACAGGAACCTGGGGAACAACAATACTCCATGACGGGAACGCGAAGCTGGTGGCTGACAATGTTGCCTCTAATGCGACTAAGGTACCGGACGTAACCGGAATGGGATTAAAAGATGCAGTTTATTTATTGGAGAATATGGGATTAAAAGTTTCAGCATCAGGAAGAGGGAAAGTAATTTCTCAATCGTTGGCACAAAACACAAATTTTAATAAAGGGCAGCAAATAAAAATTCAATTGAATTAATGACATCATTGCAGCAAATATTATATGGCGTAAACATTCATTCTATTGTAGGAACTACCGGTGTAGAAATAAATGATTTACAGATTGATTCCCGGAAAGTGAGTCCTGGTAGCTGCTTCATTGCCATAAACGGAGCTCTTTCAAATGGTCATGATTTTATTGGAAGCGCGATAGAAAATGGAGCTGTTGCTATTGTTTGTGAAACAATACCCACTATTGTTAATGAGAAGATGCATTACATCGTGGTGGAAAACAGCGGCAAAGCTGCAGGCATCATGGCGCACAACTTTTATGGAAGGGTAACTGAAAAAATAAAGTTAGTCGGAGTAACAGGCACAAATGGAAAAACAACCATTGCTACTTTATTGTTTAAATTATTTTCTTCCCTCGGATACAAGTGCGGATTAATAAGCACTGTTCAAAATCAAATAGGAGAAAAGGTGATGGCGGCTACTCATACTACGCCGGATGCAATCAGTCTGAATCAACTTCTTAAGAATATGGCTTCAGAAGATTGCTCGCATGTTTTTATGGAGGTGAGTTCACACGCGATACACCAGCATCGGGTAGCCGGTTTGCAATTTGCAGGAGGTATATTCAGCAACATTACTCATGACCATCTTGATTATCACAAAACTTTTGACGAATACATTAAAGTAAAAAAATCATTTTTTGATTCATTGCCTTCCACCGCTTTCGCTTTAAGTAATGCAGATGATAAAAGGGGAAGCATCATGATTCAAAATACAAAGGCCAAAACTTTTCTATATAGCCTGAAAAGAATGGCGGATTTTA
>JAHEZA010000008.1:0-16638 GCA_023251335.1 Chitinophagaceae bacterium
TGTCGTCTGGAATCCTGCAAAAATAGTCGGTAAAAACATGATGGCCTGTGCAAAAATGATAGGCATTACCCCTGCAGCATTCACTTTCAATGGAAGAAATTGTCTTGCTCCGCCGAATTGCCTGTTGCCCACAATTTGTTTAGCATAGTTTACCGGTACTTTTCTAACGCCCTGCACCAATACGATTAATCCGAGGATAACCGCAATAAAAGCGGCTATTTCAATAAGGAATATCAACAAGCCACCGCCACCATGCGTTTGCTTAGCGGTGAATTCCTGCATGAATGATTGTGGAAGACGGGCCAGAATTCCAATCATAATAATTAATGAAGTACCGTTTCCTAAACCCTTATCAGTAATCTTTTCACCGAGCCACATTACAAACATAGTTCCTGCGGTAAGAAGGAAAACAGTAGAAACCCAGAAGAAAGGTTTGTAAGCCTCCAACAAAGCACCCTGGCTGGAAGATTCCAAAAATCCAATGTAAGCTGCTGCCTGGAAGGCGGTAACAATAACGGTGAGGTAACGCGTCCACTGGTTTATTTTTTTCTGGCCGCTTTCGCCTTCTTTCTGGATCTTCTGAATTTGCGGCACCAACACAGTCACGAGCTGCATAAAGATAGATGCAGAAATGTAAGGCATGATACCCAACGCAAAAATAGATGCTTTTGCAAAGGCACCACCTACAAACGCGTCTAAAAGACCAAGCATCCCACCTTGCGCGCTGTTGGCCAGGTTAGAGAGTTTATTAGGATCTATTCCGGGAAGAACAATGTAAGAACCTACCCTGTAAACCAAAATGAGCGACAAAGTAACTATGATTTTACTCCTTAGTTCCTCTATCGTCCAGATGTTTTTAAGTGTTGTGATGAATTTCTTCACAGAATTATAATGATTTAATTATTTGCAATTATGATTCGGATTGCAAATATCAATTAATTATTTTATTATTTCTATAGAACCTCCGGCAGCTTCAATAGCTCCCTTTGCCTTTTCACTTACGGCATTTACCTTAAAAGCAAGTTTTGCCTTTAATACACCATTGCCTAAAATCTTTACCCTATCATATTGGCTGATGAGATTATTGATATAAAGATTTTCGGGAGTGAATTCTGTAATTTCGTGCTTCTCTAATAACTGGTCAATCTGACCGAGATTAAACACTTTATATTCGATGCGATTTGCATTTTTGAATCCTCTTTTTGGAATTCTCCTCTGAATTGGCATCTGACCACCTTCGTGGGCCATTTTAATTTTGTAACCCGCGCGGCTTTGTCCACCTTTGTTACCTTTTGTAGAGGTTCCACCTTTACCGGATGCCTCACCACGGCCTAATCTTTTTACTTTGTGTGTAGCGCCTTTTGCAGGTCTTAAATTTTGAATTTGCATTGTACTTTTTTTGAACTTAACGCCCCAGGTACCCGGAGCTCGCTGTTATTTAAATTAAAAGAAGAACCAGTTAAGCCAGTTCCTCTACTTTTACTAAATGATCTACTTTTTTTACCATACCCAAAATCTGTGGCGTAGCTTCTACTTCTTTTGAAGCGTGCATTTTCTTAAGCCCCAACGCCTTCAAGGTAAGCTTTTGGCGTTCCGAACGGTCAATGCCACTTTTAACTTGCGTAATTTTTATTTTTTTCATAATTCTAAATTGAAAGTCCTATCCGTTAAACACTTTTTTTAAAGAAAGATTTCTTGTTTTAGCTACTGAAGCAGGCTCTCTTAACATAGCCAAAGCTTTTACCGTGGCTTTTACCACATTATGAGGATTAGCCGATCCAAGAGATTTTGCCAATACGTCTGTAATGCCGGCACTTTCCAAAACAGCCCTCATACTTCCTCCTGCAATTACACCAGTACCCTGAGCGGCAGGCTTAATAAGCACTTTTGCAGCTCCGTCTTTGCACCATTGCTCGTGGGGAATAGTGCCATGTAACAAAGGAATCTTGATAAGATTCTTTTTGGCATCATCTATACCTTTTAAAATTGCTTCCTGAACTTCCTTCGCTTTTCCAAGGCCGTGCCCTACTACCCCATTTTCATTACCCACCACCACGATCGCTGAAAAGCTAAATGCTCTTCCGCCTTTGGTTGTTTTTACTACACGGTTGATGGATACCACTTTCTCTTTCAATTCAAGATCAGCGCCTTTAATTCTTTGTGTATTTGATTTCAACATTATAACTGTTTATAATTTTTATTATTTAAACGTAAGTTCATTCGCCCTTTATCTTTAAAATACCAAGCCACCTTCCCTGGCGCCTTCAGCCACTGCTTTTATGCGTCCATGATACAAATAACCACCGCGATCAAACACTACGTTTTTGATACCGAGCTCCTGTGATTTTCTTGCTATGGCTTCGCCCACCATTTTACTGGTATCTACTTTATTTCCCTTTTGCGCTGCTATATCTTTCTGACGAGACGAGGCTGAGGCAATGGTTGTCCCATTGGCGTCATCAATTAGCTGAACATAAATATCTTTATTGCTTCTAAAAACACTAAGGCGTGGTTTTGCAGGTGAGCCACTTATCTTCTTGCGAATGCGGAACCTTATCTTTTGACGTGCGCTTACTTTTGAGTTCATTTTATTCTATTTTATATCTCCGATACTGCCGGAGCATTATTTTTATTATTTGATTCAGAACGATGCCTGAATAAAAATTCTGATTATTTGTTTGTTTACTAACTAAACTGCTAATTATTTACCAGCGGCTTTACCAGCTTTTCTTCTTAATATTTCGCCTTCAAATTTCACACCTTTTCCTTTGTAAGGCTCAGGTTTGCGCAAGCTCCTGATCTTTGCCGCTACCTGTCCAACTAATTGCTTGTCGGCACTGGTAAGAATTACTTTAGGATTTTTACCTTTTTCCTGGGCAGTAGCTACGGTTAGCTCTTTAGGAATTTCAACAACGATATTGTGAGAATAGCCTAAAGACAGATCAAGCAGGTTTCCCTGGTTGGCAGCTTTAAATCCCACCCCTACTAATTCGAGTGTTTTTGTGTATCCCTCGGAAACGCCAATTACCATATTATTTACCAGCGAACGGTATAAGCCATGCATTGCTTTGTGACGTATCTGATCAGTGGGACGCATCAATTCGACCTTATCGTCCTTTACCTCCACCTTAATATCCGGATCAATGGCCTGTTTTAACTCGCCCTTTGGACCTTTTACCGTGATCACGTTATCTGGACCAACATTAACAGTTACACCCTTCGCGATTTTTACTGGATTTTTTCCTATTCTAGACATAGCCGGTTTTAATTTTTAGTTTTTATTCTGGTAGTGTTCAGCCACGACTAAGGCTTAATTATCTGACCAATATTTATTTTTTATTCGAACTTCTTATTACAAATCTTATGGCAAAAAACAGAACAATGAAAGTTATAATTCCGCCAACGACTGTATTCATTTCAAATTAATATACATTACACAATACTTCTCCACCCACATTTTGCGCTTTTGCTTCTTTATCTGTCATAACGCCTTTTGAGGTAGAGATGATAGAAATTCCGAGCCCGTTTTTAACTCTTTTGAAATCCTGCGGTTTTGAGTAAGTGCGTAAGCCCGGCCTGCTCACTCTTTCGAGGCTCTGTATAGCCGGAGTTTTTGATTGAGGATCGTACTTTAATGCTATTTTTATAACACCTTGTTTAGCATCATCTTCAAATTTATATTTTAAAATATAACCTTGAGTGTATAGAATTTCAGTGATACGCTTCTTTAAGTTGCTGGCCGGAATTTCCACGAGTCTGTGGCTGGCCATTTGTGCGTTGCGCACTCTTGTTAAATAATCTGCAATAGGATCAGTAACCATTGTTTATTTTTCGTTTTTACTTTTATTAATTACAATGCGATATCCAGTCTTCAGCTTTCAGTCTGTTCGCCTTCAGCTTTCAGCCCTTTCTACCAGCTTGCCTTTTTCACACCCGGGATTTTGCCCTCCAATGCCATATCCCGGAATATATTCCTGGAAATACCAAAATGCCTTAGGTATCCTCTTGGACGGCCCGTAAGCTGGCATCTGTTCTTTAACCGCACAGGAGAAGCATTCTTTGGAAGAAGATCCAATCCCCGATAGTCACCGGCATCTTTTAACGCTTTTCTTTTTTCGGCATATTTCTCTACCATTTTTTCGCGTTTCCGCTGCCGTGCTTTTATTGACTCTTTAGCCATAGATCTATTTTTTTACCCTGAGTTTAACCCAGCGTTATTTTTTTACATTTTTAAAAGGCATCCCCAATTCTTTCAGTAATTCAAATGCTTCTTCGTTGGTGTTTGCTGTTGTCACAAAAGTGATATCAAGACCGGTAATTTTATTTACTTTATCAATATCTATTTCGGGGAAAATGATTTGTTCAGTAACGCCCAATGTATAATTCCCCCGACCGTCAAAAGATTTATCATTTATCCCTTTAAAATCGCGTACACGCGGTAAAGAAACAGAAACCAGCCTGTCAAGAAACTCATACATATTTACGCCACGTAATGTAACCTTTGCCCCTATCGGCATATTTTTACGCAACTTAAAATTAGAAATATCTTTCTTAGACATGGTAGCAACGGCCTTTTGACCAGTAACAGTGGTTAACTCATCAATCGCTACGTCAATTAATTTTTTGTCCGCAACAGCTCCATTAACGCCGCGGTTGATACAAACTTTTGTAAGCCTTGGGGCTTGCATTACCGTTTTGTAAGCAAACTTTTTCATCAATGCAGGTACCACTTCCTTTTTGTACTTATCTGCCAGTCTCGGAGTATATTTTTCAGTGCTCATTATTTAATTACCTCCCCTGATTTTTTTGCTGTTCTTATTAATTTTCCGTCTTCTCTTGTTCTGGTGATCTTAGAATGAGAATGAGATTTAGCATCCCAAAGCATTACATTAGAAATAGCGATCGGCGCTTCTACTTTCATGATACCACCTTTTGTATTTTGGGCTGAAGGCTTTGTATGTTTGGTAACAATATTAGCCCCTTCTACCAATACGCGATTCTTTTCGGTTATTACTTCCAATACCTTGCGTGGCTTCTTAAGATTCTTGTCGTCCCCTGCAATAATTACAACGGAATCGCCTTTTTTTATGTTGAACTTCGGTTTAAATCTGGTCTTCATTTTTGACAACTATTTGTCTTGATTAATTACTTATTAAATACCCTATTTTTTTAGGGGTGCAAAGATACAATTTATAATTACAATACTTCTGGTGCAAGTGAAATGATTTTCATATATCCCTTGTCGCGCAATTCGCGTGCTACCGGCCCAAAAATCCTGGTTCCTCTTGGTTCGTCTGCTGCGTTTAAAAGAACCACCGCATTGTCGTCAAAACGGATATAAGAACCATCTTTACGACGAAGCTTATTTTTGGTACGCACAATTACGGCTTTGCTTACAGTTCCTTTTTTTATTCCGCCGGCAGGTATAGCATCTTTTACAGTTACCACTATCTTATCCCCGACATGCGCATAATCCTGGCCAGAGTTTCCCAAAACTCTTATGCATAGCACTTCCTTTGCTCCGCTGTTGTCTGCTACATTTAACCTGCTTTCTTGCTGTATCATTTTCTTTTCGCTTTGAACTCTTAGCTATGAGCTATGAGCAATTATATTTAATTATTTTTTGATCCCCGAACTTTCAGTCTGCACCGATTTAGGTCCAGGCCGTGTCCCTACAACTATCAGTAGTTCAATGCTGGCAACTATTTTACTTTTTCAACAATTTCTACCAATCTCCAGCGCTTTGTTTTACTCAATGGTTTTGTTTCCATTATTTTTACAAGATCCCCAATGCTGCATTCGTTCTTTTCATCATGAGCATGAAAGCCGGTAGTTTTTTTCACAAACTTACCATAGAGAGGATGCTTCACTCTTCTTTCTACTTTCACGGTGATTGATTTATCCATCTTATTGCTGGATACCACACCAACCCTTACTTTTCTTAAATTTCTTTCAGACATTTTTTTATTTTTTAGGATTTAGCACCTAATTGTTTTTTTCTTAATTCAGTTTTTACGCGTGCCAGGTCCTTCCGTACATCCCTTATTGACATAGGATTTTCAAGAGGAGAAACTGCGTGAGCAAATTTTAATTTCTTTATCCTCAGTTCATCTTCTTCTATTCTTCCTTTCAGGTCCTGCTCGCTCATGCCTTTTAAGCTATTCACGAAATCGTTTCTGTTTGACATTTAATTGATTTTTTATTTATCTAATCCGATAATCAACCATTGGCTAATTAACCTACATAATCCCTGCTGACAACAAATTTTGTTTGAATGGGAAGTTTCTGAGCTGCAAGTGCAAAAGCTTCTTTGGCTACCTGAAGTGGAACACCATCCGCTTCAAATATGATTCTTCCCGGCTGAACCACAGCGGCAAAGTATTCAGGGTTACCTTTACCTTTACCCATCCTCACTTCTGCAGGTTTTTTAGTGACTGCTTTATCCGGAAAAATCCTGATCCATACATTTCCTTCACGCTTCATGTGGCGGGTTAAAGCCTGGCGTGCAGATTCTATCTGCCTGTTGGTCAACCATACGGAATCCAGGGATTTCAACCCAAAGGTTCCAAATGCAATGGTATCGCCTCTTTTTGTTTCGCCCTTCATACGGCCTTTCTGCATCTTTCTATGCTTCGTTCTTTTTGGCTGTAACATAATTGTTGTTATTTGTTTGTTTACTGCACTATTTTAACGGTGCTTTAAACGCTTACTTAAATATTTTAATTCGCTGAATTTACTGTTATCTTCTTCCGCCTCTTCCTCCTCTATCTCCACCACCTCTTCTGTCTCCTCCTCTATCCCCGCCACCTCTCCTGTCTCCGCGATCTCCGCCTCTTCTATCTGCAAATCCTCCTCTTCTGTCGCCATGACCGTCGTGCTCGCTCTTTCCACCGGCAATGATATTCGGATTCAAATCCCTTTTTGCCAATACTTCACCTTTACAAATCCACACTTTGATCCCGATTTTTCCATAAACAGTTTGTGCAAAAATGCTTGCATAATCAATATCCATACGGAATGTATGTAATGGAGTGCGGCCTTGTTTTATTTCTTCGCTGCGCGCAATTTCTGCGCCACCCAGGCGGCCACCTACTCTCACTTTTATTCCTTCTGCACCCATTCTTAGCGCAGACGCTATGGACATTTTAATTGCTCTCTTATAATTAATACGATTTTCAATTTGTTTTGCAATGGTGTCAGCTACAATTGCAGCATCTAATTCAGGCCTGCGTATTTCAAGAATATTTATCTGAACATCTTCTTTACCTGTCAGTTTTTTCAACTCTTCTTTAATACGATCCACTTCTCCTCCACCCTTTCCAATGATAATTCCCGGCTTCGACGTATGAATAGTGACAATCAATTTATTTAGCGTACGCTCAATCACTATTTTCGCGATACCGCCTTTGTTGATACGGGCGTTCAGGTAGACCCTGATTTTGTCGTCTTCAATCAATTTCTTACCATAATCTTTTGGATTCGCAAACCAGTTACTATCCCATCCACGGATGATTCCTAACCTTGCTCCAATCGGATTTACTTTTTGACCCATTATTCGGTTTTTATTTTGTTGATTTTTTTTCTGTTGTTTTCTTTGTTACTTTCTTTTCAGCTTTCTCTGTTGAACCAGCTTTGGCGGTTGTCTTTTTTGCAGCAGCTTTCTTTGGTTTTGCTTCAGATACTTTTTTGGTAGCTACATTTTCGGCAACTGGTACTGACTCTTCTTTAGCTTTCTTTGGAGACGTTGGTTCGCCACTCTTCGTACTGTCAACAATAATGGTAACATGGTTGCTGCGCTTCCTGATACGATACCCACGACCTTGAGGAGCGGGACGCATTCTTCTTATCACTCTTCCGCAATCCACCATAATTGTTTTCACGACCAGGCCGGCATCTTCTACCTTTTCATCACTATTTTTTTGCTCCCAGTTATTGATGGCGCTCTTTAATAACTTATACATTGGAACGGCAGGGTGTTTCGGATTAAATTGTAGAACACCCAACGCCTTTTCTACCTCCATGCCGCGAATCAAATCAGCCAGCAAACGCATTTTGCGTGGTGATGTGGGATAATTATTAAGTTTTGCTACTGCTTCCATATTTATTTTATTTCGGCCTCACCCCAACTCCTCTCAGAAAGAGAGGGCCGTTATCGTGTTTGGCCTGTTCGATTACCTGATAACTTTTAATTTATTATTCATGACTTTAAGCAATTTTCTTGCTTGAATGTCCTCTGAAATTCCTTGTTGGTGCAAATTCGCCCAATTTATGGCCTACCATAAATTCTGTTACATAAACCGGAATAAATTTATTTCCATTATGTACTGCAAATGTGTGGCCTACGAAGTCAGGCGTAATCGTGGACCTGCGCGACCATGTCTTCAACACACCTTTTTTTGTAGTTCCTTCGTTAATTGCAAGAACTTTATCTTCCAGTTTTGCTTCTACGTAAGGGCCTTTTTTAATTGAACGAGCCATTGTTTATATTCGATTTTAGATGTACGATGTACGATTTAAAAACTCTATTATTTTTTTATTTGTGTTCTGCTTTCAACGTTGAGATCTTCAGCTTATTTATTAGGCAATTTCTTGCCATTCCGTCTTTGAATAATCATTTTGTCGGAACCCTTTCCGCGGGTACGTGTAATTTCTCCTTTAGCATATTTTCCGGTTCTGCTGCGTGGATGTCCACCTGAAGCTTTTCCTTCACCTCCACCCATCGGATGATCTACAGGGTTCATTGCTACACCTCTTGTTCTCGGCCTGATACCTTTCCATCTGTTTCTGCCTGCTTTTCCTTTGCTCTCAAGACTATGGTCGCTATTGGATGCAACTCCCACCGTAGCGTAACAGTTGATTAAAATTTTCCTAAGTTCCCCACTTGGCATTTTTAATATAGCGTACTTTTCTTCTTTGTTAGCAAGTTGTGCAGACGATCCGGCACTCCTTGCCAATTTTCCACCCTGGCCCGGTTGCATTTCTATATTGTGAACCACAGTTCCCAAGGGCATATTTTTAAGTTGTAAGGCATTCCCAAGTTCCGGTGCCACTGAATCTCCGCTTACAATGGTAGCTCCAATCTGCAAACCCTGGGGCGCAATAATATATCTTTTTTCACCGTCCACAAACACTACCAAAGCAATAAAAGCACTACGGTTTGGATCGTACTCAATGGTCTTTACCGTTGCAGGAATATCCTTTTTGTCTCTCTTAAAATCTATTATACGATACATTTTTTTGTGGCCTCCACCCAGGTAGCGCATGCTTCTGCGTCCTTGCCTGTTGCGGCCGGCACTATGATGTACCATTTCTACCAGGCTTTTTTCAGGAACATTGGTTGTCACCTCAGAATAGGCGTTGCCTATTCTCCATCTGGTTCCCGCGGTAGTCGGTTTGTATTTTCTTAAAGCCATGATTTTATTTTTTGCTTCCGGTCAATCCGGAATTGTAATTAACTATTTTTTTGCCTTTAGCTTTTTTGGCTAAACATTACCATATAAGTCTATCGAATCTCCCTCAGCCACAGTAACGATAGCTTTCTTTTTTGCCGGCTTACGGCCAACAAGTAATCCTGCCTTTGTATTGCGTTGTTTTACTTTAGATGGCATATTCAACGTGTTTACTTCTTCCACGCTGACACCATAAAAGTCTTCAACCGCTTTTTTAATCTCAAGCTTATTGGCCTTTCTGTTTACAATGAAAGTATACCGGTTGAATTTTTCTGACAAACGATTCACCTTCTCAGACAAAACAGGCTTTATTAAAACATCTGACGATTTCATAATCTTTTTTTTTATTAATTAAGCTTCCGCGGCTTCTTTATTATCTTCTGAATCCTTAGATTTTGCTTTTTTAGCTACCGGTTCAGGCTTAGTATCCTCTTCTTTATTTTCTTCAACAAATATTTTTGCTGCACTTTCTGTAAAGATTACAGATTCTGCGTTTACAATATCATAAGTGTTGATATCGCTCAATAGCGTACCGCAAATTGAAGGCACATTACGGAAACTCTTATAAACATTCTCATTATACTCAGGCATTACAAACAATGATTTTCTGCTTCCTTCATTGATATTAAGAAATACCTGGTTGAATTTTTTAGTGCTGGGTGTGTCAATATTTACTGAAGCATCTTCTACAATGATAATCTTATTATCTTTTGCTTTGGCGCTTAATGCACCAATCTTTGCGAGGTCTTTTACTTTACGGTTCAGCTTAATATCATAACCGTGGGGTTTTGGCCCGAATACGGTACCTCCGCCTTTATACAAAGGGTTACGAAGATTCCCTTTACGCGCGCCGCCGGTTCCTTTCTGTTTAACTAACTTTTTTGAAGAGCCCTGTGCTTCAGCACGGGTCTTTACTTTATGAGTTCCCTGGCGCTGCGCCGACAGGTATTGCTTTACCGCAAGCCAAATTACATGACTGTTAGGTTCTGCTGCAAAGATTTCATCCGGCAAGTCAATAGTTCTGCCAGTTTTTTTGCCTTCTATATTTTTTATATCTACTTGCATATTATTTCTGGATTAAAACGATTGAACCGTTATGGCCGGGAACCGAGCCACTTATTAATAAATAATTTTTTTCAGGGAATATTTTTACCACCTTCAGCCCTTTCATCTGGACTTTATCGTTGCCCATTCTTCCGGCCATGCGCATACCTTTAAATACTCTTGAAGGATAAGAAGATCCGCCGATTGATCCGGGAGCTCTTGACCTGTCGTGCTGTCCGTGAGATTGTTCACCTACCCCATGGAAACCATGACGTTTTACAACACCCTGGAAACCTTTTCCTTTGGTAGTGCCAACGACAGATATTTTATCGCCTTCGGCAAAAATATCCACACTGATGGTGTCACCAACGTTCTTATCTGTTTCGCTATCGCGTATTTCTTTTACGAATTTTTTTGCCGGAGTATTTGCTTTGGCAAAGTGATTTTTCTCTGAGAGGAGGGTATGCTTTTCTTTTTTATCTCCAAAAGCAATCTGAACTGCATTATAACCGTCGGTTTCTACAGTCTTTTTCTGGGTAACCACGCATGGACCTGCTTCAATAATGGTCACGGCTGTCTGCCTGCCATTACTATCGAAAATGCTGGTCATGCCAACTTTTTTTCCAATAATACTTTTCATTTCTATTTTATTATACTCAGCGGTACAGGTCGTCCGGTACTTGAGTGTTACAATTTTATATAAGAACTTTTTAAAACCTCATCCCGACCTTCTCCAAGAGAGAAGGGGAAGATATGGGCTTTTATGCTTTAATCTCAACATCAACACCTGACGGCAAATCAAGTTTTGATAATGCATCCACGGTTCTGGAACTACTTGTATAGATGTCCAATAAACGTTTGTGCGTACACAATTGGAACTGTTCACGCGCTTTTTTATTTACGTGTGGAGAACGCAATACGGTAAATATTTTTTTATGAGTAGGCAAAGGAATTGGTCCTGTAACTACTGCTCCTGTACTACGTACTGTCTTTACGATTTTCTCTGCTGACTTGTCAACCAGATTGTGATCGTAAGATTGAAGTTTTATCCTGATTCGTTGAGACATTTTAAAGAACTTTTTTTATCCAAATTTATTTTGGGAGTGCAAAAGTAGGTCGTATCATTTAAATAACAAAAAAATTATTTCTTCTTTCTTAAAAAAGTTTCAAAGCCATTACTGGCACTATATTTTCTTTTCGAAAAAATAAACTTTTATAAAGATGAAAAATGAAAATAAATCAAAAAACGAACGTTTATCCGAACAAATTGATACTCCCCACGATCGTGAAGAAATGAAACAGGAAGTAATTGACGTAAAAATTCCGGATGTAAATGAAATTCCCGGCCAGGAAAACTTCGTACCGGCGCCACTTGGAGATTTAGCAGATACTACCATATCCTCTTCGGATGAAGAAGGAGATCAATTATTTGATGATGATATTGATGAAGACATCAAAAATAATCCCAATTCAAATGTGTCCAGGACGGAAAAAGAGGATTTGAGAAAAGCCGCAAACGATATGCCCGGCGATGATGAAAACCTGCGTGAGGCAGCCCTCGACAACACGGACAATGACGGGACTCCATTAAACGAAGGAAGTTTTAAGAAGAATATCAGCGCAACAGACCTGGATATTCCCGGTGCAACCTTAGATGATGCCGATGAAGCAATCGGTGAGGAAGATGAAGAAAATAATGATTACAGTATGGGCGCGGATAATGATGAAATTCCCGAAGATGAATTCTAACTTAACCGGCAAACAAAAGAAGCTGGCCTGACGCTCTTGCGGATTTTTAAGCCAATGGGATTTTGAGTATTATGCTCTACACATCGGCGGCACATTTATCTAAGCATCTTCCCGTAGTAAACCCACAAAAAATGATCATTCTTATTTTCTATCCGTTTTGCGCCACCACGACAATGTCCATATTTTTTTAAGTTTAAAAAAATCCATTCTTATTTCCCAACCTTCAAAACCTGGAAAGTACCGGGAATCGTCCTACGCCTTGCCTGTGGATTTTTTGGGTCAGCCGGTTCAAATTCTGCTGTGGGTAAAAATAGCATCCCTGTGTTTTTATCAATTGTAATGGTTCTGGCTCCCGTTTTTGTTTTAATTGTTCCCAGGTTTTCAAATTTATCGGCCGACGTTTCTTTATAGGCAGCGATGGTACCGGAGCGTCCGTCAGGAGCAAAGATTATTTTTTTATTTTCATCAAAAGCGGCGCCATCAACTCCATTACCCATGGGCAGCTGCGCGACAATTTTTCCGTTAGTGGCATCCATTACGATTAAAAGTTTACTATCTGAGCAGGTGGAAAATAACCTGTTAGTTTTTTTATCAAGCGCCAATCCCGAAGGGCCTTCGCCGGGTGCTAATGGCCACGTGGCCACCACCGTAAATGTTTTTAAATCCACAACGGCTATCTCACTTTTATCTTCAATATTTACAAATAATTTCCCTTTGCCGTCAGAAACACCTTCTTCGGGTTTACCAGATAATTCAACAGTATGCGTCACCGTATTTTTTTCAGGATCTATGAAAGAAAGACTTTTGCTACGGCCGTTATTCGTAATTATTGTGTTGGTAAAAGGCTCATACATAATGGCATCGGGATTTTCTCCGGTCGTAGCTATTTGTGTGATAACCGCATCTGTCTTTACATCAAATACAGTAACATTATTTAATCTGCCATTGCTCGTATAGCCGCGTCCTAAGTCATTGTCAAAAGCGATACCGTGAACGCCGGTTGTGTTAGGTATCACGCCTATCGAATCTCCTGTATTTTTATCAAGAACATTTACCTGTGTGCCATGAGATACATAGATTTTGTTGTCATTCACCGCAATGTAATCCCAACCGCCGTCGCTGGAGATGCGAAATGTTTTTAAAACTTTATAATCTATTTTATTCTGGGCTTTTAAGGTGTGTTGAAATAATACAAAAACAACTATCGGTAACAAGTACTTTATTTGCATATTAATATTTTTATGCAAATTGAAGAATGATTCTGTGGAAAATCTGTAGTAAACATTACTACCCTTTTGCGATAGTTTTAAAATAAAAGTTCTGAGCATATTCACAATAAAACATATTGTGCAGTTACAGTAAACAAAGAAATGTGGCCAATTTTTATTTTTTGTTTGATCTGTTGGAAAACCTGAATCCCCACACTGCGCCTGCAAAGCGTTTCAACATTTCTTCAGAATCATTGTACTTTTTCGAAAATTTAAACATTTGAAAATTATTATAGTACAAGATGAAATGACGCCAAACGAAATGTGCTCTGGTTATTTCTGTCTTATCGCTTCCGGCTGTTTCAGGCCGTTATGGTGGAATAAAAAATAGGCTGTCTGATAATTAGCCACGGCTTCATCTGTCATCGAATTGCTAAAGGGTATGGGTTTCTGGATGTCGTTGGTTTTATCGTACAAATAAATATCTACTTTTTGCAAAGGGCTTAAAATGACCAGGCTATCTTGCTTCAAATATCCTAATTTTTGATAGGTGCCAAGGAAAGCTCTCGGGACAAAATTATTATCGCGCACATCCCTTCCATACATATTGCTGGTATAATTCCAATTCAAAAGTCCGAAGAGTGTAGGATACACATCAATCTGTGAGCAGATCTTATTTAATTTCATTTGTAATTTTTGCGCCGGATAATAGATGATGCAGGGTATATGATATTTTGCCACATCAATTTCGTCCTTGCCTGCGCTGCTGGCACAATGGTCAGCTATAAAAATAAAAACGGTGTTTTGATACCAGGATTTTTGGCTGGCTTTTTTCAAAAATTCACCAATAGCATAATCGGTATATCTCACTGCTGCATTACGATTTCCCGCAGGCAGATCTATTTTTCCTGCGGGAAATGAGAATGGCCTGTGATTAGAAGTCGTCATTACAAAATCATAAAACAATTGTCCTTTCTCATGAAGACTATCAGCATTTCTGATTACGGCGTTATAAAGGTCTTCATCACAAATGCCCCACGCATTTTCAAAAGTTACATCTTTGTCTGAAATGCGGGTACGCATGACCGGAAATTTATCTTTTTCCAGCGCGTTTCTCCCTTTGTCCGTGATATTAAAACCGTTGTTTCCAAAGAATGAATTCATATTATCAAAGTATCCATCACCACCGTAAATGAAATTTCGCACGTATCCCTTTAACCCAAAAATATAGCCGTTGGTAACCAGGTTTTCATTATTCGGACTGCGTACAATGCTGTTCCCGGGCGTGGGCGGCACACCCAGTGAAAGTGCTTCCATACCACGCACGGTGCGCGTGCCTGTAGCATACAGATTGGTGAATAATATACTTTTCTCAGCCAGGGAATCCAGCACGGGAGTCAGATGATCCGTGTTGCCAAAAGTCTGCATAAAATCAGCACTGAAACTTTCGATGGTCACCATAATTACATTGGGCTTCATAGTTATGGAATCATAATGGATTGACCTTCTGATGCTTTTCCTTTGTGCTGTAAATGTAACGCCTGACGCCTGAAGCTGGCCTCTGACAATGGAAAATGCCTTGTCAGTATTGATCAGCTTATAGAATTGATCATAATTGAGTTCATTACTTTTAAATGCTGCGAAAAAAGAAAAAATGCCAGATTTGGAGAGTTCATTTTTATAGTGGTTCGTGCTTTTTTCCGCCATACTATTAGTGAGATAAAAAATTCCAATAAACGCCAGGGCACTTACTATTACTGTATAAACGAGCCGGACTCCAAAAGACGAATTAGAACTGAAACTGTTTTTAAATACATGTTTCCTCTGAAGAAACCATGTCAGAAGAAGGCTTGCGGCAATCATTCCGCCAATTAACAACGGTAATGGATATGATTGTTTAATATTCTGCACTACTTCATAAGTATATACCAGGTAATCCACCGCGATGAAATTAAAACGGCTTTGAAACTCCTGCCAGAAAGGAAATTCAGCAAAAAACGAAAAAATAACTATGAAGGAAAATAAGAAGAAACCTGCGTAGGTAACAATCTTGTTAAAAAGGCTTTTATTTAGTCGTTGCGGTAACAACAAAAGGTAAATAGCGTAGGTGATTGTAAGGAAGGACGCCACGACTATGTTGTAACAAAATCCGGTAAGATAAATGGAAATAATATCACCAAAGCCGAGCTGTGCCTTCGAAAATGACCAGACGAGTAAACTTGTTCTGACGATGAACGCACCAAAGATGTAAAAAAGAAAAAAAGCTGTAAGAACACTGTATCTCGAACGAAATGGATTCATATTCAAACTGACTTTTTCTTTTAGTGAATGCAAGGTGAAAAATGGATCCTTTTTTAGAATTCATTTGCCTGCCGGGTTATAATTCGGTTTCGTTTTGGAGTAATACAAAACAATGATCGGTAACAATTGCATTACTCGCGAAGTAATATTTTTTTGCAAGTTGAAGGATAATTCTGTGGAAAATCTGAAGTAAGAATTGATATCCTTAGGAGACAGTTTTAAAATAAAAAGTTCCGGGTGCAATTACAACCGGAAATATTGTGGGTTTACGATAGAAAAAAACCGACGATTGTTATTTTTAGTTTCATTTATTAAGAGCTCGTCATCCGGGAGGTTCTTTCGAGTCCTTCAGCATTTCTTCAGAATCATTTCGTACTTTTTCAAAAATTTAAGCATTGAAAATTCTTATAGTAGAAGATGAAGCGGCGCTAAGCGAAAGCATTGACGAATACTTGTCCACCCAGGAATACCATTGCGACATAGCGCGCAATTTCCATGATGCAATTGAAAAAATTGAATTCAACGATTATGATTGCATTTTGCTCGATATCACACTTCCGGATGGTGATGGTTTGAAAATACTGGAACGATTAAAGGAAGATAAAAAAACGGACGGCGTGCTTATTATTTCTGCAAAAAATTCTTTGGACGACAAAATAAAAGGGCTTGATCTTGGGGCTGATGACTATTTATCAAAACCGTTTCATCTATCCGAATTGAATGCACGCATCGCTGCAATTATCCGGAGAAAAAGCTTTGATGGAAACAATATTATTCATTTTGAAAACCTTTGTATAAATACTCAAAAGAAGTTAGTAACCGTAGAAAAAAATCCGGTGGAGCTTACAAAAAAAGAATACGAATTACTGTTGTATTTTGTTGCTAAT
>JAHEZA010000008.1:16648-17520 GCA_023251335.1 Chitinophagaceae bacterium
AAAGGATGCCATAGCGGAACACCTTTGGGGCAATGAATTGAGCGGCGGCTTTGACTTTATTTATACACACATAAAAAATCTTCGCAAAAAATTAATGGATGCGGGCGATGCGGATTATATTAAATCGGTTTATGGAATGGGCTATAAATTTACCGCCGAATGAAATTAATTTCCAAATACAACCGGGTAAATATTCCCATCACTATTGCCGTACTTTTGATAAGCAGTATTGCCTATTATTTTATTCTTAATTATGTTTTGCTGCGGCAAGTTGATAAAGACCTGCGAATAGAACAACAGGAAATCATTCATCACATTAAAGCAGATGGTTCTCTGCCGGAAACTTCGAATTATAAAGATCAGCAAATTACATTTCAACAAACAAATCTTACCAACTTTAAGGAAAGGTTTTCCACCGAATCGGTTTATAACAAAAAAGAAGAGGAGGAAGAACCTTATAGGAGAATTGATTTCCTGGTAACTCAAAACGGGACAAACTATATTGCTACCGTAAAAAAATCCGAACAGGAAACAGAAGATATTGTACGACTGATCTTAGCAATCACTTTTTCTGTGATTGCTGTTTTATTAGTGATATTGTTTATTGCCAACCGGTTACTTTTAGGCAAATTGTGGGAACCATTTCATCATACACTTGAGCAGCTAAAACAATTTAATCTTTCTTCTAAAGATGGAATAATACTTCAAACAACCGATACGGATGAGTTTAAAGAATTGAACAACACTGCGATGTTATTGACACAAAAGGTCAAGAATGATTATGAGTCGCTGAAAAGCTTTACAGGAAACGCTTCGCATGAAATACAAACTCCATTAGCCATTATTAAAAACAAGATTGAACTACTATCTCA
>JAHEZA010000206.1 GCA_023251335.1 Chitinophagaceae bacterium
TGCGATATTATTTTTGTTTTTGATTGGTATGGATTGTAGCGATTCAAAATCAGGAAAATCATGCGCGCTATTTAAATCATATCTCAGATATTTTCAACACGAATTATCGAAGGGTATCATCCTGAGATTGTCGAAGAACATTTTCCTTTAACAAAAACTTACCCTTTCCCTTTTAATCTTTTTATAAAAAAATATCTCTGAGAATATGAAGGCGACTGAAAAATCCGCCTTGAAAATAAACATGAAATCAAAATTTTTACTTATTATCACTTTATTCTTTTCCAGTGTTGCTTTCTCGCAGAATGTAGTCACGTATGGAGTTCGTGCCGGTATCATTTCATCAGGGATTCGCGGAGACGCGTCTGATAACCTGAACCAGCTTATAGATAAAACCAATGGCTATTTACAAACTTCTAATCGTACAGGATTTTTTGCCGGCGCGAATGCTAACATCCCAATTGCAACAAACTTTTCTATCGAACCTGGTTTATACTATACTCAAAAGGGTTACGACCTAACAGGCAAATTTGATTTAAAAGGAATTGAATTTTTAGGCGCTGCTGCAAAAGCCGGACTTCAAACGCAATACATTGATCTTCCTGTTTTACTCAAAGCAAATTTAAATGGTTTTCAAATTTTTGCCGGCCCCCAGGTGTCCTACTTAGCTCAGGCAAATCTGAAAACTACTGCCGGTATTCTTGGCATTAATATTTTGAATAAAACAATGGATGTATCCAGTCAGTTCAATCGCTGGGATTTAGCGGTAACAGCAGGAATAGGTTACCAGTTTACAAACGGAATAAATATCATGGCGTCTTATGATTATGGGTTAATGAAAGTGGATGCTAATCAAAATGTAAATGCATTTAACCGTGCCATCAAAGTAGGCATTGGGGTAAACTTTTAAATAACGGGGTTTTTTAGATGATGAATAAATGAGACGTTTTGATCTGCATGGTTGCAGCAAAACGTTTCTTTATTTTAGAATGAATGTAACCTGGCATTGGATACATTATCATTAGTTCATCAATCATTTTATTTCCCTGATCCAGATATTGCGATAGCTAACCGGATTACCATGATCCTGTAGTTCCAGCGGAAGCATTCCGTGCGCTTCGTACCAGGGATGCCCTACGTACAATGTTTTACCTTTTATCGCTGCATTATTTTGTACCAGTATTCCATTTTGTACTACTGTTATGGAGGCAGGGTTTTCTAAAGATCCGTCTTTATGAAACACAGGCGCTTTGTAAAAGATATCGTACGATTGCCATTGACCGGGAGGAAGACAGGCATTTGCTAAAGGCGGATATTGTTTATAGATACTTCCCGCCTGCCCATTTGAGTATGTTTCGGCTTTATAGGAATCAAGCACTTGTAATTCGTATTGGCTCTGTAAAAAAATACCGCTGTTGCCCCGCCCCTGACCATCTCCTTTAGCTGGCGTAGGTGTACGCCATTCAATGTGAAGTTGGCAATCGCCAAAGGATTGTTTAGTACGAATGGCTCCTGCATGGTTTTTTACTGTAAGTACACCATTGGAAACAGTCCACTGGGCAGCGCCTCCATTTGCTGAACTTACCCACTTGTCGAGGTTCTTTCCGTCAAATAATATGATTGCATCGGGTGGAGGTGTCTCAAAATTCGCTACTCCTTTTACTTCAGGAGGAACAGGCGTGTAGAATTCTGTTTCTTCATGTTTCATTGTTTTATTTTCCGGTGGCTCGGCCGTTAAATAAGTGGCAGCGTGTTGAGCCAGCAATTGCCCCGTCGAACAAACGAGGAAAATAGTTAGGACAAAAATTGTTTTTTTCATGATGAATTGTTTGGTAAAAAAAATTGAATATAATATTTAATAAGTCTTGTTTGTAGTAAAGAAACAAATAAAATTAATTTCTATTTTTTATTTTTAAACTTATTATGCTTCTAAATTTGTCTTCGCAAATTTTCTTTTATTAAGAACAGTGAGGCGATCTGTCTCAACGATTTATCCAATGCTACGGATCGGGACCACTTATCGGTTTCGACTTTAAAAGGATCATCAAAAGATGCAAAAATTTAATAACTTTAAATTCATTTTCCTTTTTTTGCTAAAACTTAGGTTATGAAATCTCTAACTTTTATAATAGTTGCTGCATTAGCATTGTACAGTGTTGCGCGCATTAATAAGCAGCCGAAGCATGCCATAATTGATGAAGCAGCACGTGCAACCGCTATAAAAATGAAACAGTTGAATATAGTTAGCTGCAGCCCTGATCTCAATTATTTTATTCCCGGCGACCCCGGTAATGATATACCGGTTTTAAACGGATGGGGCCATTATCGGATGCCGGTTACCGCAACAAACGATAGCGCTGAAATATATTTTGAGCAAGGCATTAATATGTATTATGGCTTTCACATTATTGAAGCACTGGCATCGTTTGATAAGGCAACAAAATTTGACACCAGCTTTGCAATGGGTTATTGGGGAATGGCCCTGGCTTACGGCCCAAACATTAATGATTTTGGTTACAGCGCATCACCCGAAGCATTAGTGGCCGTACGCAAGGCAAAAGAATTTAGCGATAATTGCAGTGCGGTTGAAAAAAGTTTAATTGATGCTATACAGGTACGCTATACAAATGATACAACACAAACACGGGAACATTTAAACCAGTTGTATGCCGATGCAATGAAAAAAGTATATGCCCGTTTTCCTGCAAGCGCTGATGCGGCCACCTTATATGTCGATGCATTAATGGTGCAGCATCCGTGGGATTTATATACTAAGACATACCAGCCCAAACAATGGACGCCTGAGATAGTGAATACGCTCGAAAAAATTCTCAACATATCTCCGAAGCATCCCGGTGCTTCGCATTATTATATCCATGCGGTGGAAGCCTCAGCACATCCTGAAAAAGCAATGCCGGTTTCTGAACAACTGGTTTCGCTTATGCCTGGCGTTTCTCATGTGGTGCACATGCCTTCACATATATTTATACGTTCCGGTTACTACAGCCTGGGTGAACAAACAAATGAAAAAGCAGTGAAAGGATATTATGATTATTTAAGTAAATATCCTGCCGTTATTAATAATGCACCATTGTACCTGATTCATAACCTCCACATGCAGGCGACATGCGCCAACATGGATGGAACATTTGCCATTGCCATGCGATCATCTGTTGATTGTAAAAATAGTTTCGACAGCAGTTGGCAGGCCATGCCCGATTATTTGGGTGTTTTTATTCAGTACGTGTATATGACGCCTTATTTAACATTGATACGTTTTGGTAAGTGGGATGATATATTGAATACATCTGAAAATCCCACAGACCTGGTATATGCCAATTTTCTTTGGCATTATGGGCAGGGGCTGGCTTATGCAAGAAAGCATGATTTTATCAATGCTAAAAAACATTTGGACAGTTTACAACAGAAATTGGATAACGGCCAGTTGAATGCGCCTGCACCCAGTTACGCTAACCCAGGCATTAACGGAGCAATCGTTGCCGAAAAAGTTTTGCAGGGTGTTATAGCAGAAGAGCAAAATGATCTTACTACATCCATCTCATTTTTAAAACAAGCGGTTGCAGCAGAAGACAGCATGATTTATAATGAGCCAAAGGATTGGGTACATCCTGCAAGGCAATATTTGGGCAACGTACTACTAAAATCAAAACAATATGCAGAAGCTGAACGTGTTTACAAAGAAGATTTAGTGATTAATCCGCATAATGGCTGGAGCCTGACCGGGCTTGCAATCGCTTTGGAAAAACAAAATAAAAAATCAGCCGCTGCCAAAATAAGAACGGAAGCAACAAAAGCATTTAAAAGATCGGATCTAAAAATTACCGGTTCTGTTTTTTGATGATCGGTTCTATCGATCTACTATCATCTGGCATTTAAACTATTTGTCAAAAGATAAATATATATTTTCCCCGAAAAGATTAGAATTCATCCTTTGGCAAAGCCGCATCTCCCGAAGAGGGCCGGCGCATACAACTGCCTGGTGTAACACGACATTCTTATTCTACAATCCATTTCGCTTCGTTTCATCGTACCAAGAAACTGTTATATCACCGACACATCGGATAGACTGCATTACCTTTTTTAAATTTATCAGGTTGAACAAGACAACCTTGTAATTAGGCTGGCACTTTTTTTCCTGGTAAGAATTTTTTTGTGAGCCATTTTCTCACCGGTATATCGTAAAGTTTTAAAAATACATAAGCAAGAATAACAGCACTTACCAGTAAAAGCAAACCAACCGGCCATGCTTCTGCGAATGTTTTATGATTATCTACTACCCATGCTGTAAAGATATAAATGAAAGGATAATGAATAATATAGACAGGATAAGAAATATCACCCAAAAAACGGCAAATAGTTTCTATCCGCTTATTTTTTAAAGTGCCGCTTGCCCCGAGATACACAACTGCAGGAAAAACGATTATAATACTCAACGCCTCATACAAACCATTCATCCAAAAGTTATCTATGTTACTGCCACCAATTCTTGGTATGGATAAAATAACAATCAGTAATAAACTGCACCACAAAAATGTATTGCCCATATTACCCGGCTTTGTTACACGCGACAATAACATGCCTGCAAGAAAGGGATAAGCCAATCTTGTAAACCCGATACGCAACTGCTCCGGGGTAACAGACCAGCCACCGATTAAATCGCCCCGGCTACCCATTACGCTATATTGTATTAATACAGCGGCAGCGATCAACGTAAGTACAGTGAGTACTGTTTTAGATGTTCTTCTTAAAACAAATGCATACATTATATTGGCGATATATTCAAAAAACAGCGTCCATGCCGGTCCATCCAACGGATGCATTTCGCCCCAGCCTCTTATATCAAGCGATAAAGGAACCGGTATTAACGTATAGCCAATAAGCATCACTACTATCAACTTCCAAACAGGCGTGTTACCAATGGCGGGAAATAAAATGCTTGATGCACTAAAATAAAAACAAACAGCACCAATCGTCATCCCGATGATGATCATCGGATGTAAGCGAATAAGCCTGCGTTTAAAAAAATCTTTTATACTCATTTTGTTCCACCGGTCGTCGTATGCATGCGCAATGACGAAGCCTGATAAGAGGAAGAAAAAATCAACCGCGAGATAACCATGATTGATGTACATTTTTGTGGCATCGCCGCCTGCAAAAGTTTCCATGATATGCATGGAGATAACCATAATGGCTGCAACGCCACGCAATCCATCCAATATTTTATAATGACTTTTAGAATCAGAAAAAACAGAACTTACCGGAATTGTACTCATATGCAATTGTCAATGCAATATACACAATATTGAAACTGGCTAAAAAGGATTTAAAGGATATTAAAAAATAATTTTACCAAAATAATTTCAGGAAAACTGTAATGCTAATCTGAGAAATAAATTAAAGATCCGATTTATTGATATAGTTTATGACGGCTGTAGTAAACAAAAAAATATTTACAATTTGTGTTTTATTT
>JAHEZA010000207.1 GCA_023251335.1 Chitinophagaceae bacterium
GCGTCCAAAACATTTCACAATGCTGTTTTTCTGCAAACCAGGGATGGTAAATTTATTAGGAAAGACGAACCTTCGATGATGCTGGACAGCATGTGGGAGAATGTGGATGCAACATGGGTTGATGTAAATAATGATGGTAATCCTGACCTGGTAATAGCCACAGGAGGCAATGAATTTTATGGAAAAGACCAGCATCTTTTACCACTTCTTTATCTCAATGATGGAAAAGGGAATTTAACAAGAAAGGCCGATGCCTTCTTCGACATTTATACCACTCAAAGTGTAGTGGTTCCTTGTGATTTTAATGGAGATGGCAATATGGATTTATTTATTGGGGGCAGAACTGTGCCCTGGAATTACGGCGCCATTCCGCGCTCCTATTTATTGCAAAATGACGGAACCGGAAAGTTTGTGGATGTAACTCAAAAATATGCAAAGGAGCTGATGTCTCCGGGGATGGTAACAGATGCCCGGTGGTTGGATGTAAATAATGACGGCGAAAAAGATTTAGTCCTTTGTTACGAGTGGGGCGGCATAGACGCATTTATGAATGATAAAGGTAGTTTTACGAGAAAAGTGCTTAGCGATAATAAAGGCTGGTGGAATTTCATATTGCCCTGTGATCTTGACAATGATGGCAACGTTGATTTTATTGTGGGAAATCTTGGCTTGAACACAAAATTGAAAGCCTCCGACAAAGAACCGGTTTCATTGTATTTTAATGATTTTGACGACAACGGAAAAAAAGAGCAGGTGCTTTCCTATTACGTTGCACATAAAGAGATTCCTTTTGCCACTAAGCAGGAACTGGAAAAACAATTGCCCTTTTTGAAGAAGAAATTTTTGTACGCGGCGGATTTTGCAAAAACAGATCTTTATGCATTATTTGGAGAAGATAAAATTAACGGCGCCGAAAAATTAACTGTAAATTATTTTTCTAACGCGGTGTTGATGAATAAAGGCAATATGAAATTTGAGATGAAGCCTTTACCTTTTCAGGCACAGTTAAGTTCTTACAAGACCGCGATAATTGTAAATGCAAACAAGGATAGCTTGCCGGATATAATGATGATGGGAAATTATTATGACAGCAATGTAGAATTGGGAAGAATTGACGGTGATTTTGGAACTATCCTGGTTAATAAAGGGAAAGGTGATTTTGAATATCAGCCATTAGATGGTCTTGTCGTTACAGGCCAGGTAAGGAACATACAACCTATTGAGATAAACAATCAAAAGGCTTTTATCTTAGCAAGAAACAACGATAGTCTTGTCGTTATAAAATTCAAATAAGAGGGTATTAAAAAACAGGATAGTAAAGTCTGGTAATCCATTTTGTGGTGTCCGTCTCTTCCATCCTGTTGGTAACTAAGGACTGAAAAGAAATAGCCGGGGCCATTTTGTGATAATCATTTGCATAATACCTCAATCGCTGTTCACCATTTATTACTGAGCGAACGCCTCCTTTTATTTCACCGGTCAATACATTACTATTCAATACCATTTTTTTTAATTGAAAACTTCCTTTGGATTTCATATCTTTTTTAGTAGGAATTGCTACCATCGTTTCATAGACTGAAGGTCCGGTTTGGTGTACATTCAGCATTGGATAATTGTTCTCTTCCACGTCGTTTTCTTTAATGTAGCCATGTAAGGAATCAATCATACTATAGATTTCATTGGTAGAAGGATAATGAGAGAAAACATTTTTTAAAGAAATTAACGAAGAGTCTGTTATTTTTTCTTCTTTGACATTCATTCCATAAATATTTACGGGATTATTAAACCGATTTTGAATTGAATCCACCAATATCTTTATGTCTCTTTGTATTTTATTTAATTGAAAGTACTTTCCCAATCTTTTAAAAGGATTCACAGGAAACTGATATTCTGAAGCCCAAATGAATTGAGTAGAATCCTGGCCAAAACCCGTAAATTGAAGATACCCTTCCAGAGAATCGTTATTATTAAAAACAGTAGTTTCAACCGCGTCCAACAGAATTTTATTGATTCTAAAAATGTTATTTTGAAATTGATAAGTAGAATCATTTATTATTTTGCCCGGCCACCATGATTGCCATTCATTTTTATGAATTATTTTTCTTGTCACTGCGGTGGGCGTTACGTTAGCAGTATTTTGATAAGTGAAATTTTTGGTCGCAGGGATAAACAAATAAAGAAGAATAAAAGCAATAATAAGGAATCCAATAACACCAATTAGTTTTTTCATCACAGCAAATTTTATAATTGCTGCAAAGTAATTCATAGCGCGGTAATTAAGTCAAATGAATTCTTAAATTTAGACGAAACTACAGTTGCAAGTAAGCCTTAAAAAATTTATATTTTTTTATTGATTGAAGAAAGAAATTCGATATTATATGTCATGCCGGCTTATAGTTGTTGTCCGCTTTTGGGAAAATAAAAATCTTCATTAATTATTTGTTTACTGTTTGGCAGCTCGCGGATTAATTCATTTCGGACAGGAAAATTGATTCGTTTTTTTTGACATCTAATTGAGTTATTATTTTATTTATTTTGTAGAAGACTTGCCGCTTCTTCATCCAAATAAACGCCAAAGTTTTTGTGCCTTCGTAATAAACTGGCGGGAAACTCTTCAGAAATTTCTCCTTCCAAAACTCTTTGAACAATGGCTGCTTTCTTATTGCCACTTACCAACAGAATTATGTGTCGGGATTCTATTATGTCTGCAATTCCTAAAGTGATACCGTGCGTAATTTCCCGGGTTTGTTTAAAATATTTTTGTCCTATTTGCTGTGTTATTTTATCTATCTCAGATGTGTGCGAATGCAAAGAAGGATCTGTTCCAGGCTCATTCATTCCTACGTGTCCATTCATCCCAAGCCCGACAATAGCAATGTCAATACCGCTGTGCTCTTTTATGAAATCATTTGTTTTCTGAATTTCATTTTGAATATCTTTTGCTTTGCCATCAAAAAAACTAATTCTTTTTTCATCGATGCTTAATGGTATCAATAAATCATTATTTAAATGATGTCTGCAACTCCCTTCATCATCCCCGTTCATTCCAAGCCATTCATCCAGTCCGACAAAATACCAGTCCGAGGCATCTATATTTTTTTGATTTATCGTTTCAATCATTTCTTTATATAAACCTTTCGGGCTGTCCCCGGACGCGGGGGACAATACCGGATTTTTTAGTGGCGCAATAATTTCCATTACCTCGTCCGCGGCTTTTGCCGACATGGATTCATAATTATTTTCTACAAAAATTTGCATGGATTTTTATTGTTTTCTTTCTAAAAATAAGCTTATCACTCTCTTACAATTCCAACTTTCCCCATCCGTCCCTATACTCTCTTTTTACAAATTGATTGGCTGGTTCAAAATTGGTAATGCGCATATTGGCTCCATCCCATTTGTAAGTGATATAACGCCCGGGAGTGGTAATGTCTTCCACATCTCCATAAACAGGGTCGTGTCTTTTTGTTTTTTCACGTAGGTTGAAGCTGCGCAGTAATAAATTACCCATCAATACAGTTTCGGTTAACGGTCCTGCATACCCGACAAACGGAGAATCTACTTCTGCATTACCATAACCTGCAATGCACGCATCAATCCATTGCCACCAATGCCCATCCATCCCACCTTCTATCCGCGGATATTTTTTAGGTATATTCACATCTTTATTTAAAGAAAGTGGTAACAATCTTGGATGGCTTCCTCCCCACCCGCATGAAATTTTTCCTTTTTTTCCAATAAATAAAGTGCCCCCTTCAAAATCATTTTCTTCCGGAACATCTGCCAGCGCTTCATTTTCATTTACATCGGGATCCAGTTCATCAGGCCTTTCAGGGATGATACCTCCGTCCATCCAATACAATTTTAATTCACGGCCGTCTTTTAAAATAAATTTGTAACGAAGCTTTGTCGAAACCGGAATGCTTTCAGGATAATCACTTTCTTTGAAGATACCTGAATAAATGGTGCTGGCGCTGCAGGTAACTTCTGTCGGATAACCCAAGTCCAATAATTTAAACGACGGACCAATTATATGACAAGCCATATCACCTAAGGCACCTGTACCAAACTTCCACCAGCCACGCCAATTGAAAGGTACGAGGTTGTCAATGTAATCTGTTTTTGGAGCAGTGCCAAGCCAAAGATCCCACTGTAATTCTTTCGGTACCGGTGGCTTGTCTGTGGGCCATGGAATTCCCTGCGGCCACACTGGCCGATTGGTCCAGTTATATACATGAGTGATATCGCCGATTAGGCCAGCCTCAAACCATTCTCTTAGAGTACGCATTCCATCGCAGGATGCGCCCTGGTCTCCCATTTGTGTAACTACTTTATATTTTTCAGCTGCCTGTGTGAGTATGCGTGCTTCATAAATATCATGCGTCAGTGGTTTTTGCAGGTACAGGTGTTTTTTCATTTTCATGGCACTCAATCCTACTATAGCATGATTGTGATCCGGAATGGCAACAGAAACAGCATCAAAATTCTTGTGTTCTTTTTCAAACATTTCACGCCAGTCGTGATAAAATCCCGCGTTAGGAAATTCTTTTCGTCTGGGTGCCGCCATCCGGTCATCCACATCGCAGAGAAAAGCAATCACCGCATTTTTCTTAGGTGCAGAAGCATAATGATGAATATCATTTTCTCCTTCACCACCACATCCTACGGCGGCAATATATAATTTGTCACTCGGCGCCACATACCCCTTACCTCCCAAGACATGACGGGGAACAATAGAAAACGCTGCTGCAGTAAGGGCAGTATTTTTAATAAAATCTTTTCGGCTTACCAGGTTATTTCCCGGTATAGTTTTTTCTTCCATGACTTTTTATTTTTAATTATAAGATCGTACAAACTCAATTTCACAGATTTAAATCAGCGTAAAAGGTAAAAAAAGTATTTATGCGGAAATAGAATTTTACAATTTCCTAATCTTAATATTACGGTACCAAAGTTTACCGTTTTCTGTTCCCTGGAATGATATGTGGCCTTTCTTAAAAGTACCAAATCCGGGCCATTCAATAAACTTACTATTCTTAATCATAGCCATCCAATCCTCATCCCACATTTGTGTTTCCACTGTTTTATGCCCATTCATATAAAAAGTAAGATGTCCGTTGTTAGCAACGATTTCATATTGGTTCCACAACGGTGCCGGGTTTACCCATTCCGTATCTGCAGAAATCAAATCGTACAGATCGCCCGCCCTGCATTTTAAAATTCGCCCATCATCATTGCACGCTAAATCTGCTATCTGCATTTCGGGGCCTGACTCGTAAGTATCTTTATATTCAGCAGATTCATGTACATAAAACATGACACCGCTATTGGCGCATGGTTCCATCTTCCATTCCATCTTTAGATCGAAGTTTTCAAACTCGTCGTCAGTTACCAAGTCAGCAAAATCCTTATAGACACTTTTTGAATCTTTGTTGAGCATGATCATCCCATCCTGTACCTGCCATGCCTTGCCCGGCTCCTTTTCTA
>JAHEZA010000009.1 GCA_023251335.1 Chitinophagaceae bacterium
GCAATGGCCACTAAATACCTGGGTGCGCGTTTTGATATCCACGGCGGTGGAATGGATCTTATGTTTCCTCATCACGAAAGCGAGATCGCCCAAAGTACGATTTGTAATCATGTGGCCCCCGCTAAATACTGGATGCATAATAACATGATAACAGTAAACGGAAAGAAAATGGGAAAGAGTTATAACAACCAGATCACGCTTACCCAACTATTTAGCGGAGATCATCCACTACTTTCCCAGGCGTTTCCACCCATGGTAATTCGGTTTTTTATTTTGCAAACTCATTACCGCAGTACGCTCGACTTCAGCAGCGAAGCCCTGGTAGCGGCGGAAAAAGGATTGAAGCGTTTATTCGAAGCCTACGATGTCTTAAGAAAACTTCCTGTAGAACAGGCCTGGCAAGCAACAGATAACGCGCTTGATGAAAAAATAAATATCCTCGTTAACGAGTTTGAAAAGTTTATTAACGATGATTTTAATACCGCGAAAGTGCTGGCCAATATGTTTGAAATTGTTCCGGTAATTAATTCGATGAAGGATGGCTTAATAAAAATTAATAGTATCTCTTCAGCCACATTAAAAAAATTAAAAGATTCATTTTCGCTTTATCTGGAAGAAATTTTAGGCCTCAAAGACAGTTCGGAAAATTCCGCCCAACTCAGTGCTGTCATGGATTTGCTGATAGACATTCGCAAAGAAGCCAGGTCTAAAAAAGATTTTTTTACGTCTGATAAAATAAGGAATCAACTCGCAGCACTCGGAATAGAAATGAAAGATGAAAAAGACGGCAATGTTAGTTGGAGCCAACTTTAAACTTTAGGTGTTGGCTTTGAACATTCCCCTTTAATCATTTGTTTGTAAATTGCGCCCTTACCATTTTTTAATGATTCCATGAAGAATTTGCGTTACTTACTTTCCCTTGTAATAATTCTTAATTCCCAAAAACTTTTCGCTCAGCCAAAATATGAATTCCGCGGCGTGTGGGTAGCTACTGTTGTAAACATTGATTTTCCTTCGTCAAAAAATTTAAGTACACAGCAGCAAAAAGATGAGTTCATTAAGTTACTCGACATGCATAAAAGAAACGGCATGAACGCTGTGATAGTTCAAATCAGGCCGGCGTCAGATGCATTTTATCCTTCACAATATGAGCCCTGGAGTGAGTATCTTACCGGTAAACAAGGTCAGCCTCCCTCCCCTTATTATGATCCGCTAAAGTTTATGATTGCGGAAACACATAAACGCGGGATGGAATTTCATGCGTGGATGAATCCTTATCGCGCAGAATTCAAAATCGGAAAATCTTCTATCTCACCCACGCACATTACCCGAAGACATCCTGAATGGTTTATAGATTACGGTGGCGTTAAATATTTTGATCCCGGAAATAAAGATGCTCAGCAGTTTGTGGTGAATATTGTTAGAGATGTAGTTAAACGCTATGATATTGACGCTATTCATTTTGACGATTATTTTTATCCTTACCGCATTGCCGGCAAGGATTTTAACGACCAAAGTTCATTTGTAAAATATGGCAATGGCATGAGCCGGGATGATTGGCGAAGAAGCAATGTTGATTCCATAATTGTTCATTTGAGCAAAGCGATTAAAGAAGAGAATAAATATTGCCAGTTTGGTATAAGTCCGTTTGGAGTTTGGCGCAACATTGACAAAGACCCCGAAGGAAGTAACACGAAAGCCGGCCAAACCAATTACGATGATCTGTATGCCGACATTCTGTTATGGCTTAAAATGAAATGGATAGATTATGTGGTCCCGCAATTGTATTGGGAAATCAGTCATAAGGTAGTAGGCTTTGAAGTGCTTGCGAACTGGTGGGCCCAGCATACGTATGGAAGGCAATTGTATATCGGACAGGGAATTTACAGGGCGCTGGAAGCAAGATCATATGCCTGGAAAATTAAAAATGAACTTCCTAACCAAATAAAATTTCTAAGAAAGTATCCGCAAATACAAGGGAGCGTTTTTTTTAGCAGCAGCACTTTCAGCAGTAATCCAAACGGGTGGAACGATAGTCTGCGAAATAATTATTACAAATATCCTGCTATACCTCCACCGATGCCCTGGATAGATTCTGCAAAACCAGAACAACCCAATGTAGTATTTGACAGTTCGAAATCAGCTTATGTTACTACTTCATTAGATCTTTACTTGAGCGAAAATGAAAAAAATGATCTGATTAACCGCTATATTATTTATCAATTTGAAGACCCGAACGATATGGATGACAATGATCCTAAAAATATTAAAGAAATTATCCTGTCCGGTAACAATTTTTATCATTTCAATTTAACGGATATCCCCGCGGGTCAAAATAAAATAATAATTGCGGCAACAGCGCTTACGAAAACCAATAATGAGAGCTTGCTAAGCGATTACATTTATTTAGAAAGAAAAGGAAACGGCTGGCAAATAGTGACCGAAGAAAACTAATTAAAAAATAATCAAAAGGTAGTCCTGGCTGCTTTCGGGATTGTCTTTTCCCCATAACAAAAAAGCGATACCTTTTTATTAAAGCATCGCTTTTAATTTTTTTAAAACTCAATTACCAAGCTTTTTTGGCAACACCATCTTTCACTGCTTGCAAAGCATTTGCTTCACTCAGCATGGTGGTCATTTTGTTTCCTTTCCCATCGTTACCCTGGGCCATATAACCACCGCGTGAAGTTTTTGTAATTACTGCATCTTGCATAGGAACATTTTTTTCTTTGGTTTTCATGCAATAAGCTGTTAACATTTTTGCCATTTTAATTGTGTTTATAGTTTAATAATTTAATTCCTGAAATCTAATGTCAGCTGACACAGAAGTTTCAAATTTAGGGATTTATACTTATTTCACGTTATATATTTCCTAACATTCTTTTTTTGATACAATTCGGATCTAAATCTGAATGACGACTTTTCTTCTCTTCTTCGTTTCTAAATATTATCAATCACCGCTTTGCCTTTTTATCACTGCTTTACATTTTTTATTTCTCATAATTCATCACTTTAATTTATTTTTGGCGCCCACAGATTATAATTTCATGCCATTAGACAAATCCATTAAAACAGTTTTAATTATAGGTTCGGGTCCAATTGTTATCGGACAAGCCTGTGAATTTGATTATTCCGGAAGCCAGGCTGCGCGCAGCTTGCGTGAAGAAGGAATCAAAGTAATATTAATTAACAGCAACCCCGCAACCATCATGACAGATCCCATGATGGCTGATAGAGTTTATCTGCTTCCTCTTACTGTAGAAAGCATTGAGCAAATTATTGACGAAAACCTTGAAAGCGAATTACGTATTGATGCCGTATTGGCAACGATGGGAGGTCAAACTGCTCTTAACCTGGCGAAAGAAGCTGATGAAATGGGCGTGTGGGGAAAAAATAACATTCGGTTGATTGGTGTCGATATTAAAGCAATTGACAAAGCGGAAGACAGGGAAAAGTTTAGAGAATGGATGATAGACATGAAGATACCGGTTGCCCCTGCAAAAATTGCAAATTCATTTTTGGAAGGAAAAGAATTTGCCCAGGAAATAGGATTTCCGTTGGTGATTCGTCCCTCATTTACATTAGGTGGGACCGGTGGGAGCATCGTATTTCACAAAGCAGATTTAGATGAAGCGTTGAACCGCGGGCTTACCGCCTCACCCATGCATGAGGTACTTGTAGAAAAAGCTATGATGGGATGGAAAGAATTTGAACTGGAATTGTTGCGTGACGATAATGATAATGTCGTAATAATTTGTACAGTTGAAAACTTCGATCCGATGGGAGTGCATACCGGCGATTCTATCACTGTTGCTCCGGCAATGACCTTGAGCGATACTGCCTATCAAAAAATGAGAAATACCGCGATTTCGATGATGAGAAATTTAGGAAATTTCGCAGGTGGTTGTAATGTTCAGTTTGCTTTGAATCCGCATACTGAAGAAATAATTGCGATAGAAATTAATCCGCGGGTAAGCCGTTCATCTGCACTGGCAAGCAAGGCAACAGGCTATCCGATTGCGAAAATTGCTGCTAAGCTCGCCGTAGGTTTTACTTTGGACGAATTAAAAAATCAGATTACTAAAACTACCTCTGCCTATTTTGAACCAGCATTGGATTATGTAATTGTAAAAATTCCGCGCTGGAATTTCGATAAATTTAAAGGTGCAGACGATACGCTCGGTTTCCAAATGAAATCAGTTGGCGAAGTGATGGCCATTGGCAGAAGTTTTGCTGAAGCCGTGCAAAAAGCTTGTCAGAGTTTGGAAAATGACGCAGTGGGTTTAGGATATTATGGAAAGAGCCTGATGCATGCTGAAGAAATTGTTGAGTATTTAAAAGTCCCAAAATGGGACAGAATTTTCAGGATAAAAGATGCATTGATGATCGGCGTAAGTGTAAAAAGAATTTGTGAATCTACCGGAATAGACCGTTGGTTTATTTACCAGATTCAGAAAATTTGTACTTCCGAAAAAGCACTTGCGGAAGTTACTTTGGAAACTATTTCCACGGAACTTCTGGAAGATGCAAAACGTCTCGGTTTTAGCGATGAGCAAATTGCTAAAATAATGAAAGACGGAAGCACCGATGAAGATATTTATGAAAAAAGAAAAGCATTGGGAATTACCAGGGTATATAAAATGGTAGATACATGTAGCGCCGAGTTTGAAGCGAAGACCCCCTATTTTTACAGCACCTTTGAATAATTAATTATTCGATTATTAAAACAATAAAAATCTTTACAACTGGTATTACAAAAAGCAAATGAACAATAACATTATTTACAACGAATCCACGCCATCTTCAAAGAAGAAAATTATTGTTCTCGGCAGCGGCCCAAATCGCATAGGCCAGGGAATTGAATTTGATTATTGCTGCGTGCATGGATTATTGGCCATCAAAGAGTGTGGAATGGAAGCCATCATGATCAATTGCAATCCTGAAACTGTTTCCACTGACTTTGATATTGCTGATAAATTATATTTTGAGCCGGTTTTTTGGGAACATATCTGGGAAATAATAGAACTGGAAAAACCTGATGGTGTAATCGTGCAACTCGGAGGGCAAACTGCTTTGAAACTGGCAAAAAGATTACACGAAAAAGGAATTAAAATAATAGGAACTTCTTACGATAATATGGATATTGCCGAAGACCGTGGCCGATTCAGTGATATGCTGAAAGAATTAGAAATTCCTTATCCGAGATATGGCACTGCGCATGATACTGATGAGGCGATTGAAATTGCACACCAGGTAGGTTATCCTGTTTTGGTGAGGCCGAGTTATGTTTTGGGCGGACAAAGAATGCGTATTGTTTTAAACGATGAAGAACTGGAAAACGGCGTGTTGAGTTTATTAAAACATTTGCCTGGAAATAAAATCTTAATTGACCAGTTTTTGGATCGTTGCCAGGAGGCCGAGATTGATGCCATTTTTGATGGTGACACTGTTCATGTGATGGGTGTGATGGAACACATTGAGCCTGCCGGAATTCATAGCGGCGATAGCAATGCCGTTTTACCACAATTTAATCTGTCTCCATTGATCGTACAAACAATGGAAGAATATGCTGAAAAAATAGCGAGAGCATTACAAATAAGAGGATTAATCAATATTCAGTTCGCAATTAAAGATGGAATTGTATATGTCATTGAAGCTAACCCCCGCGCATCGCGTACCACACCTTTTATTGCCAAAGCCTATCAAATTCCCTATCTCAATATTGCTACCAAAATAATGCTTGGTGCAGCTAAGTTGAAAGATTTCAAATTTGAAAAAAAGTTAAAAGGCTTTGCTATTAAAGAACCTGTTTTCTCATTCAATAAATTCCCTAATGTAAATAAGGAACTCGGCCCCGAAATGAAAAGTACCGGCGAGGCCATTCGTTTTATAAAGGATCTTCGTGATCCTTATTTCAGGCAGTTGTACCGGGAACGAAGTATGCACCTAAGCAAATAATTTTGCGCAACTACCAACGAATGTTGATAGTAAACGAACAAATATTTCAAATTCTTATTTGCTATGTTCAATTCAATGCGTCCTTTACTAACCAATCGTGAACATTTTGGGATTTGATTTGTATAGTTAAAGGCGAAAATATTTATCTGTATTTAATTTTTTTGCTAACCAGGTAATTGAGATTAATTTTAGCAAACGAATAAATATCTCCGATTCTTATTTTTATTGTCTACAAAAAAACCTGCCGTTTCCGGCAGGTTTTTCAAATTAAACTAACACTTAGAAAAATTACCAATTGCTTATCCTGATTCCGATAGTATACGGCCTGAAGTTCAGGTCATTTTCAAACATCGACTTGGGGCTGTACGATCCGTATAGACGCACAGGGCCCAGGCCCATCTCACCAATGTAAGCGAATTTCCAATTTTCAATATCGAAATCTCCATGATTTTTTTGCTTTCCTCTTTCACTACTTATTTGTTTGTTGCGACTGCTGTATAAGTAGCCCATACTTACTCCCGCGCTCAGACTAAATCCTTTTTTATTATTATTCGGATTAGTACAGAAATTAAGCATCAAAGGAACGGTTATATAATCGGCTGCCAGCTTGTTTTTATCAAAGCTTATTGAATCTCTGAAAATGAAAGGATGAGAAATGTATTCAGATGGGTTAAACGGATTGGCACCTCCGTTATTCATACTCACGTCAGATGTAAAACGATAATTGTTCAGCTCAAGTCCCAGTCCATATTTCAGGTTTACATAATGCTTTACCAGGTTGAGCCTTTGCATAAAAAACCAGATATTTACATTGACTGATTTAATCGTTCTTAGCTTTAAATCATTTGCGCTGATATCGGGCGACAGCGGTGAGTTTACAATATACCCATTACTTGTAGCCTGTGCATAGTTGGTCTTATCCTCCCAATTGGCAAAGCCAAGATCAAAGATCATATATGATGTGCTGACATTTGACATTTTTTGACGGGAATGCGGGTTACTAACGGTAACCGTCACACGCTTTTTCTCATTAGCCTCACCTTTCTTCAGAATGATCATTCCTCCAATATGAATCGTATCATTACTTTTTTCAACTTTTACAGAATCGCTTTGTGCGAATACTAAGGTGCCGGTGAGCATTATGCTCAGAATTAGAATTGTCCTTTTCATTTTTCTAGATTTAAAATACTGATTGTAATAAGCTATCTTTTTATTTATTTTGCCACAAGGTCGCCGTCCACGAGTAATCGCGTAATTGGATTGCTTCTTTCCACGACGCGTTTCACCCTTTTTAAGAAGCCACCGACTTTTGATTTTTTGAATTCATCGGCAGTAACATCATAAAAAACATAATTTTGATTATTGACATCCGCATCTCCAACGTAAGAAACGGTTTGTGCATGAGTTGCCTCCGAAGCCTCTGTTTTGTTTTCATTTTGCTGGATAGCGATTTGATCGCCCGCCAACGGAGTTTCAGCTTTTTCAGTGATACCCGTTAATTTCTCAGGCTGTTTGTCTAAAACAGCCAGTTGCTGGTCAATATTGGGTTTTGATACAATTATTTTTTCCTCCATGGGTTTCTTTTGTGTTTTTTTCTCACTAATTGCAACGGATTCTCTTTTTATTTTTTGCTCTTTTAAAACAGGTTCTTCAATTTCTTTCTTCTTCTGCTCTACCCTTTCAGGTTCCGTAGTTTTTGTGGAAGAAACAATATTATTTTCTTCTGTAACGGGTTTTTCAGAAATGATATTTGTATCAGGATTTGTTTGTTTTTCAGGCGATTTTTGAATGCTATTATTTACCGTTGTCGCCACAGGTGGGGATACCCGGCTTTTATTCAAATAAGAAATGGAAACCCATAATCCTGCACCGATAAAGACCGCGGCCGCCAGTGATCTCCACAAAATAACAGGAATTACCTTTCCGGATTTTTCTTTCCTGTACAATTGTTTTTTTAAAGGATATACAACTAAATTTTCAGGGATTAGCTTGCTCTTTTCAATCAAATCAAACTCTGTTTTCAGTGTTTGATTTCTGACAATAAATTGTTCTGTTTCAATTTTTTGTTCTTCAGAAAGTTCATTATCATGATAGAGAACAAAAATTTCCTCATAGTTATTTTCATTGATAAAAGACGATTCTTTCTTAAGTAAAAAGGATTTATCCAATAGCTTTACTTTTTCATCAGGAGAATTTACAGTAAGTTTCATCATACTGAATTCTCCCTTAAGGTCAGGATTTTCCTGAACGAATATTTCTACTATCTTTCTTTCTGTTTTTGATAATTCATTATCAGCGTACAGTAAAAAGAATTCTTCGTAATTATTTCTGTTGATGTTCATGTTTAAAGTACGTTTTCAGGTTTTACAAGGTAATTCTTCAATTGTATCCTTGCCCGGTGCAGGTAAACTTTTACCTGGCTTATGCTCAAAGAAGTAATTACCGCTATTTCTTCATAACTATATCCTTCATAATCTTTTAGCAAAACAAGGCTTCGCTGCGTTTCATTTAGTCTGTATAATGCCTGGTTCAATAATTTCTTTACTTCGTGTTGTGGTTCTCTTGTTGTTGTTAGCGAAGAAGAAAAATCGTCTTCGAGTTTTACTCTTTTGTTTTTTCTTATCAGGTCTATCATCTGGTGATACGCCACAGTAAACAAATAAGATTTGCATTTTTCATTCTCTACTTTGTCCCGGTTGATCCACATTTTTTCAAACGAGGCCTGCACCACATCTTTGGCATCCTCTTCATGCCGTAAATTTTTTACAATAAATCGGTAAACGTTATCGGCATAAAGGTTTACACAATCATTAAATTCTTTCTCAGTCATAAAATCATGGTAATTTTTAATTCCATCAGCCTGCTTTTCATATAATACGCATTACTCAATTAAAAGTTACATTTTATTCAAAAGATTTTTTAGGCTAAATTTCTATTGAATTCATTGTAGGTTTGTGGCAACAAAAATAAACAAGTATGAACGACAATTTTGCAAAGCGGTTAAACAAGGAAATTGAAGACATAAAATTTGCCGGCCTTTATAAAAATGAGAGGATTATTACCAGCGAGCAAGGCGCGGAAATTCAGGTTGGCGGAAAAACTGTATTGAATTTTTGTGCCAATAATTACCTTGGTCTGGCATCACATCCGAAAATGATTGCAGCATCAAAAAAAGTCACCAATGAACGAGGATATGGATTGAGCAGTGTACGTTTTATCTGCGGCACACAGGATATTCATAAAGAACTGGAAAAAAAGATTTCCGATTTTCTGGGAACAGAAGATACTATTTTATATGCTGCTTGCTTTGACGCAAACGGTGGCGTTTTTGAACCCCTGTTCGGAGAAGAAGACGCGATCATTTCTGATGCATTAAATCATGCGAGTATTATTGATGGTGTTCGCTTGTGCAAGGCACAGCGTTTCCGTTATGAGCATAATAATATGGAAGACCTTGAGAATAAACTGAAAGAAACACAGAAATTAAGAAGCAGGATAATTGTTACCGATGGCTCATTCAGCATGGACGGCACGATTGCGCAGGTTGATAAGATTTGTGCATTGGCAGAAAAATATGATGCAATAATAATGGTAGATGATTCGCATTCCACGGGATTTATTGGCAAAACTGGACGTGGTACTCATGAATATTGCGGCGTAATGGGAAAGGTAGATATCATCACCGGAACATTGGGTAAAGCATTAGGCGGTGCCAACGGAGGTTTTACTTCCGGAAAAAAAGAAATCATTGAAATGCTGCGCCAGCGCAGCCGGCCTTATTTATTCAGTAATACATTGGCGCCAAATATTGTGGGCGCTTCCATCGCGGTTTTTGATATGCTTAGCGAAACGACTGATTTGCGTGATAAATTAGAAAGCAATACCCAATATTTCAGGAAAAAAATGACGGAAGCCGGGTTTGATATAAAACCAGGGGAACATCCTATTGTACCAATTATGCTTTATGATGCTGTATTATCTCAACAGTTTGCTTCCCGATTATTGGAAGAAGGTATCTATGTTATAGGATTTTTTTTTCCTGTGGTGGCAAAAGGGCAGGCAAGAATCCGTGTACAATTGAGCGCCGCACATGAGCAAAAACATTTGGATAAAGCGATCGAAGCATTCACCAAAGTAGGTAAGGAATTGGGAGTGTTAAAACAGAATGATTAAATTTGGAGAGTTAAAAACAAAAAAATGCGTATCTGCAATATATCCATGTCAGGATCAGGATACAATAAACTTGATTTAAAAGAAGACAATCTTTCTTTTTCAGAACTACTTGAAATGTGAGAAAAGCATGGTTTTGCAAAATAACCATGAAGTGAATAGACGAAGAAATTAATGCTACTGGAATTAAAAATTAAAAAGACTTCTTATGGATACTACATTATTGAACCGAATTACAACAAACCCTTTAGTGCTAACGGGCAAGCCTGTTATAAGAGGTATGCGAATTTCTGTGGAACAAGTTTTAAAAATGTTGTCCCGTGGAATATCACATCAGGAAATAATTGAAGAATATCCTTTATTGGAAGAAGATGATATCAGAGCATGTTTATTATTTGCCGCGTCAAAAGTTTCAAAGGAAGAACTCATGGCATGACTACAGAAACCTCATTAAAATTTATTATTGATGTTGGAGTTGGACGAAGTATTGAAGAATGGCTTAAATCACAAGATTTTAAAGTTATAGCTATTCGTTTCGTGAATCCTGAAATGGAGGACTTTCAAATTGTTCAAATCGCTAATGCAGAAGATGGAGTAATTATCACAATGGATAAGGATTTTGAGAATTAGTTTTTAAGGAAAATATTGCACATAAAGGAATTCTATTATTAAGATTAGAAGATGCAGGTAGTGAGGAGAAACTAGCTGTTATACAGAACATAATTCCATTCCATTTGGAAAAATTAAAGCATAATTTTTCTGTTTATCAAAACGGAAAATTAAGAACCAGATAACATGACAGAAAACGAAGCAACCTTCATCGCAAAAAGCACGATAAAAAGTGCCGATATAGAACATCGCCAGAAAATTAATTTCAATATCGGTAAGTACAACGCAGTTGTACCACTGGGTAAGCAGCAGTTTGCTGATATTAACCTTGTAAAAGAAAGGGCCAAAAATATTAAATGGCGCGCACTGGAAACTCTTGACCAACATCTGGAAGAATTTGAAATGCAATTCACTAAACGGGGTGGAAAAGTAATCTGGGCAGAAAATTCACAGGAAGCCTTAGACGAAATCCTTGCCATTTGCAAAGAAAAAAATTGCAAGACGGTTGTGAAAAGCAAAAGTATGGTCACAGAAGAAATTCATTTGAATCATTTTTTGGAAGAAAACGGAATTGAAAGTGTAGAAACGGACCTTGGCGAATATATTCAGCAATTAGATGGAGAACCACCCTATCATATTGTAACTCCGGCAATGCATAAAAGCAAAGAAGATGTTGCCAAACTCTTTGCGGACAAATTAGGCACATCATCCAAACTTTCGCCGGAAGAATTAACGCAGGTGGCGAGAGAAAATTTAAGAGAAAAATATGTGCAGGCAGAGATAGGAATTACAGGGGCCAATTTTATTATTGCCGATATCGGTGGCATTGCTATTACAGAAAATGAAGGAAATGCAAGATTAAGTTCTGCATGGCCTAAAACATACATTGCAATTGCAGGCATTGAGAAAATGATTTCTTCAGTTACCGACCTCGCATTAATGTGGCCGTTACTGGCCACTTATGGAACCGGGCAGAAAGTAACAGTTTACAATAGTATTATTTGTGGACCAAAACAACCAGGGGAAACCGATGGCCCCGATGAAATGTATGTTATTTTCTTAGATAATAACCGTACCAATATTCTTGCGAACGAAAGACAAAGAGAAAGCCTTTATTGTATCCGTTGTGGCGCTTGTTTAAATGTTTGCCCTGTTTATAAAAACATCGGCGGCCACAGTTATGGAAGCACCTATACAGGACCAATTGGAAGTGTAATTACTCCCAATATGAATGGACTCGAAGAATATAAACATTTGAGTTACGCCTCGTCTTTGTGTGGCGCATGCACAGAAGTTTGCCCGGTAAAAATAAATCTTCATAAACTATTATTGGTAAACCGGAAAGAAAGTGTGGAACAGGGAATGACGACCTTTTCAGAAAAAATGGCGTGGAAAATATGGAAAACGGCATCCCTAAAGAGAGGTATAATGAATATGGGAAATGGCGGCCTGAAAACCAAAATCGTAAATAAGTTATTTAAGGATTGGGATAAACATCATGCCCCACTTGAGTTTAGCAAAAAGACTTTTAATGAAATGTGGAAAGAAGAAAGGAAACTAAAGTAGCTTCCCAAGTAAGGCCAATTGACAGTAAAAGAACTTTTAATGAAGATTCTTATTTAGCTGCAATAGCAAAATACTTTTAGTGGCTGATGAGAAAATTACTGTCTGCAAAAATAAGAAGATGAAAATATTAGTGTTGCCCTTGATTGTAACTTTCCTACCAATAATGGTTTTGTTTTTAGTACTTAAATATTGGGCTGGAAATAAAAATATTCCTCTTGTCTATAAAATTGTTTTGAGCGTTTTGTTCATGGCCGTTAGCGCGTTATCCGCATATTATGCCGTATTAATTTCAATTGAAGGTATGGCTGAAAAACAGATCCAGTGTATGACAGGCGCAATTGTCTTTATACCCCTTGGACTTTTAAATGTAACAGGCATCCCACTTTTACTATTTTCAAAGAATAGGACTTTATACTGAAGAATTAAAAAGCAATTCCCAATCAAAAAACCTTCCCCGCCGAAATGAAGTAATTTTGCCGCCGGTATTATTATTGATAGTTGTATTTTAAATATTCAACTGATGGCACAACGCAGCAAACAAGAAGTTTTAGATTATTTATCCCGGGCGGAGGTGGCGGCGGTAGGAACGTCCAATATGGGAACGCCCCGTCAGCGAATGATGCACTTTGGAGCAGATGATGACTTCAATATTTATGTCAGCAGCATGAAGGGCGATCCAAAAGTGATTCAATGGAGTAATATTCCCGAAACAGCTTTATTAATACACCAGGGCAAATCTTTTATGGAAATGGAAGAATGCGAGGTGATTGGCCGGGCAGAAATTATAAAAGATAAAGCAGAGCGTGAGAAGGCTCTTGAATTGATGAATGTTCGTTCGCCGATAGTGGCCAATTTCGTGAAGATAGGCGCAACAGACCGATTAGAGTTTATTCGCATAAAACCTTTTATTGTTAAATATCGTTTCGTGCCCGAGATTTTGCAGGGGGAGAAACCAACAATATTTGAGTTTCCGCAAAACAGGGAATCTTTCAGTACGTGGGATGATTTGAAATCCAAAGCACGTGCCTGGAAAGAAGCAGTACGGCCTTTGTCATTGACTGCTTCATTAATTCCTCTTTTACTTGGCGGAGCGATTGCTTTTTCAGTAATACATACCATCAATGTATTCTTGTTTTTATTAACGCTTATTGGCGGCGTCATGATACAGGCAGGAACCAATATGATCAACGATTGGAAAGATGCTGATCGTGATAATGAAAATGTAGAAGGCATCCGTCCATTCACAGGCGGTTCACGTATGATTCAACTTGGTTTGGTTTCCCGTTCCGACATGGGATTCTTTGGGATCGTTTTATGTTGCGTCGCTTTTTTAATCGGTGCATACCTTGTTGCGGTAAGTGGTTGGGGATTGATCCCATTAATTTTTTATGGATTGCTCGCCGGATTATTTTACACAGGTGAGAAGGGAAAGTTTTCCTTTATTAATTTGGCGCCTGGCTTTGCAGAGTTTTTAATCGCCACCACGTTCGGGGTTATGATGACGATGGGTGCATTTTATGTACAAACAGGTTATTATTCATTGCAGGCATTTTTAATTTCATTACCCGTTGCTATTTTTATTTCAAATGTATTATTGATCAATCAGTTTCAGGATGCAGAATCAGATATGAAATCCGGGAAAAACACATTGGTAGTGCGTTTGGGGAAAAGGAAAGCGAAGAATATCCTGATCACTTGTTTTGTAGTCGCCTATTGCATTATTGCATTATTGCCTTTAGTTGGTTACGCGCCTTACACTTTTTATGTGGCATTTCTTTCTCTGCCGTTTGCATTCCAGGCAATCCGCTATGCTCAGAAAAATTATGATAAAAATTCTGCGGACCTGATTCCAAGCAATGCACATACAGCCATCACACATTTATTTACAGGGTTACTTTTAGTATTCGCTTTTCTATTAACGGGCCTGGGTTTTATTATTCCGTCATTGTACCTGGCTGCTTCTCTTTTATTGGTGTTCTGGGTCTGGCATTATATTGAGAGGCAGAGAAAAACGATGAATAATTTCCGCGTAGCCATCGGCAAAAAAGAATGAGAACCGATTTTTTTGATGAAATATTTTTACAGTAAAGCAACAATTTTTACAGATTTCTATTCACCAAAAATCTTAATGCTTAAAATGCCTGACCCCTGTAATAACCATCAGCAGGTTGTTTGCCCTACAATATTCAATAGAATCTTTATCCCTGATAGAGCCGCCCGGCTGGATAAAAGAAGTAATCCCTGCTTCATGCGCGATCTTTACGCAATCATCAAAAGGAAAGAATGCATCGCTGGCCACTACTGAATTTTCCAGGTCAAAATCAAATTGCCTTGCCTTGGCAATGGCCTGTTTCATAGCATCTATACGTGATGTTTGGCCGCATCCTTTTCCTAAAAGCTGTTTGTTTTTTACGATAGCAATGGCATTACTTTTTAAATGCTTGCAAACAATATTTCCGAAGATCATATCTTCTTTTTCCTCTTCCGTGGCTTTTTGCCAATCAATGGCATTTTCTCCATCCTCAGGTAAATTTATTGTATCATAATCCTGGACCAACAAACCGTTCAAAATAGTTTTTGTTTGTTGTCCGTTTTCCGGAAAGGTTTTTAATTTCAATATGATCCGGTTCTTTTTTGCCTGCAGCACAGGAAGCGCATCATCGTCAAAAGCCGGTGCTATCAGCACCTCAAAGAACAAATCTTTGAGGCCTTCTGCAGTTCTTTTGTCTATGGAAGAATTAGCAATCAACACGCCTCCAAAAGCGCTTTCAGGATCACCGGCGAGAGCCGCTGTAAAGGCCTCTGAAACATTATTTCTTTGTGCGATACCGCAAACATTGGTGTGCTTAAAAATGGCAAAAGTCACTTTATCAGAAGAGCCCTTTTCAAATTCTTTCATAAGTTGCAAAGCGCCATCTACATCTACCAGGTTATTGTACGAAAGTTCTTTGCCGTGAAGTTGATCAAAAATTTCCTTGATATCTCCAAGGAAAAATCCTTGCTGATGGGGGTTTTCACCGTAGCGAAGCGGCTTCCTATACTCATGTTTTTCTTCATAAGGATTGACACAATTCCTTTTATTAAAATACCTGGAGATAGCCACATCATAGCGGGTGCAGACATCAAATGCTTTTCCTGCAAAATCTTTTCTTTCTTCCAAAGAAGTTTCCGCATTATTTTCGGATAGTATTTTTTCAAGCGCAGGATATTCATTTTTATCAGCGATGACCAGTACGTTTTTAAAATTTTTTGCTGCCGCCCGTATCATTGATGGGCCGCCAATATCAATCTTTTCTATTATCGCCGCTTCATCATTCGTTGACTTCACAGTTTCTTCAAAGGGATATAAATCCACCACTACCAAATCGATTTCAGGAATATTATATTGCTCCATTTCTTTTAAATCGCTTTCCACATCCCTCCTTGCCAAAAATCCGCCAAACACAACGGGATGAAGGGTTTTTACTCTTCCGCCCAAGATAGACGGATAGCCGGTAAGTGATTCTACCGATATACATTTACCTCCATTTTCTTCAATAAATTTTTGGGTACCGCCTGTGCTGTAGATAGTGATATTTTGTTTGGTAAGCGACGCGATAATAGGTTGCAGCCCATCTTTGTTAAAAACAGAGATGAGAACAGATTTAATTTTTTGTTGCATGTTTTTTTGAAAAAAAAGTTCGTTTACTGATTGATTACAAATGCACCCTGTTCGGATACTGAATGAAACTGCAAATGTAATTCTTCGCACTCTTTTTTCCATTGCTCAATTTTCCACAACGAATTGGACGCATCAAAAATATACTGGCTACAATCAAATGCTTGTGCGAGGTCGCGAATTTTGATCTTTGAATTTTTAGAAATTACCACATAGTCCAAAGAGATTTTTTGGGAGGATGATAAATAAACTTGAGCGGTATCTACCACCAGTAGTTTCTTGTTGTAAAACTGAAAGAAATTATTATTATGAAAAATTGGATCAATGGCCCGGCGACTATTATTCGCACTCAACGAAATCCGGGCCGGATATAAGTTATATTTTTGAAGTAACGGATCATGTAAGATGCCACTATCTGCCACTAATTGATATTGACCTCCATCTATAAAATCAATAGCGCTGTGCATCGGAATATTATAGACAATTATTTTCTTTTGTCCGAATGACCTCCATTTATCTAAAAAGACGGATGTGGAAAAAACAAGCGTGCATGCTAATCCAAACTTTAGCGCCAACGTATTTTTCATAAAAAGCCAGGTAAGAAAAGAAATGAAAATGATATATAGCAAAATCGTTTCCCAAACCGAAATAGAAACATTATTCCACAATAAAAAAGGAAGCAAATTAACGGATCGCACAGAATAATTCATCGCAAAAAGAAAAACAGAAACCAGCTTGCCGATATATACCGGCAAGGTTCCGAACGGCGCTACCAAAATCAATACTATGCATCCACATAACGCAACCGTTGACAATGGAATCACGATGATGTTCGCTATTAAGAAAAGTATTGGCAATTGGTGAAAATAATAAAAACAGATCGGGATGGTGAATATTTGCGCAGCAATAGAAACAGAACCCATTTTCCAGATATAATCCAGGATTTTATTTTTGACATAAAGCCAATTATAGATTGATCTTTGCAAGACTACAATGCCCAAAACGGCCAGGTAAGAAAGTTGAAACCCTACATCCCAAAGCACGTATGGGTCAAAACAAAGCAGTAGAAAAGCGGAAGCAGAAAGGGAATTATAAACAGAAGATCTTTTTTGAAAAATACTGCCAATGGAAATAAAGCTAAACATAACCGCAGCACGCATTACAGATGGCGAAGCGCCCGTTAAAAAAACAAAGAACCACAAGCAGAAAAGGATCACGGCAATTCTCGGAACTTTTGCTTTTTTCAGCAACGGAGTCCTTAAGGTAATCCACAATAACAATCCATAAATAAGGGCAAGATGTAATCCGGAAATGGCGATGATATGTACTACGCCAGCATTGCTATAAGCCTGCACCAGGTCTTTATCCAGGTCTATCCTATATCCTATCAGCAAGGCTTTTGCCAAACCTGATTCATTTTTTCCCGGTATATAGCGGCCAATAGTTTTTACTA
>JAHEZA010000010.1:0-15265 GCA_023251335.1 Chitinophagaceae bacterium
TGTACAAAAAAGAAGTCAAACAAGCCGCACAAGCAGGGGGAGCTGCATCCGATGAATTGGATGGTGGAGCATTATATACTGCTAATTGCCAGGCATGCCACCAGGATAATGGTGAAGGGTTGAAAGGGGCCTTCCCCGCACTGAAAGGAAGTAACATCGTTTTGAGCGATAGTGCAGAACTGATGGTAAATATTATTATCAACGGATACGAAGGGCTGGCCTCACAGGGATATGGGCCGATGCCGCCCATCGGAACTACCAATAATTTATCAGCCGCAGAAATTTCAGCAATCATGAATCATGAAAAAACCAGTTGGGGTAATAATGCAAAGAAAGTAACACCCGACGAAATCCAGAAACTAATGGATGCAGTGAAAAAGAAATAAAAATTTTTATAAAAATTGATCATTATGAAAAAAATATTATTATTGATACCGATCATGACGTATGGATTTGTTGCTACGGCATGCCCGGCTTGTGAAGCGCAGCAGCCAAAAGTTTTAAGAGGTATTGTTCATGGATCGGGCCCTACCAGCAATTGGGATTATGTAGCAGGCATTGTAACGCTTATTATTGTAATCGCAGTACTTTTCTATAGCATTAAATGGATGATTAATCCCGGGGAAAAAGAAGCAGACCATATTAAACGGAATGTTTTAAATTTTTAAAATATGGAAGAAAGAAGTTCTATCATCATTTTTATTGACGATGACCCGCAGCCGGTAGGGTCGTTCAAATCGCCCATTAATTTTGAGCTTGACACCAGTAAGTTGGTGGACGGAGAACATTATTTGCGCATTGTAAGCAAAGACCCAAACGGGAAAGAAGGCATACGAAAAATTCCATTTACGGTGCGCAACGGTCCGGACATTTCTGTGGAGGGATTGCATGATAACCAGGTGGTGGACGGCGTGATCCCCGTGATGATAAATGCTTATGGCAAAGGGGACCAAAAAATATTTTTAATAGAAGGAAGCGAAGTGCCCAGGAGCATTCCCGGTTGGATTTGGATCGTTCATATCCTAATCGGGGCATGGGCCATTTATTATTTAATAACTCAATTAGCAGCACCGTGATTCAAGATAAAAAAGATATTCTTCGGTTAGACGATGTCAAACTTTTGGTAGATACTTTCTACCGTAAAGTGAGAGAAGATGAACTGATAGGCCCTATATTTAATGAAAGAATACAGGATCGATGGCCGCAACATTTGGCGAAAATGTATACTTTCTGGCAAACAGTATTGCTGGGCGAACATACTTATTACGGAAGCCCGTTTCCACCTCATGCAAAGTTACCTGTAGAGAAAGAGCATTTCGAAAGATGGCTGGAATTGTTTTCACAAACATTAGATGAATTATTTACTGGTGAAGTAGCAAATGAAGCTATGTGGAGGGCCAATAAAATGGCTGAAATGTTTCAATACAAGATTAATCATTACAGGCAAAATGCCACCAATAGTTTAATTTAATAAACGAAATTTTAGCCTTCAGCTTTACACTTTCGGCCTTTAGCGTTTCAGCAGTAAAAGAACTTATTATCCTGATTTTTGTTTTTGTATTCATTCGTGTCCGGTTGGCAGCGATCAGCAAGGCGTAGCTGTTTAGCTTTTCGCCTTTTGCATTCCGCTTCCACCGCCATTCTCAAGCAGCAATATTTCTTCGATCATAATTCTTTCATTGCTTAGCCTTGGCACTTTGTGCTGGCCTCCAAGTCTTCCCTTGCTCTTCAGCCATTTAGTAAACGTTTCTTTTTTTAGAGAGTGAACAATTGGAAGGCTGAGTGCGATATTTTTATGTCGTTTGGCTTCGTAATCGCTGTTTAACGATTTCAGCGCTTCATCCAGTTCAATAATAAATTTCTTTAAATCGGCAGGGGGAGTCTCAAATTCAATAAGCCATTCATGAGCTCCGTTTTTATTTTCACTGAAGAAAACAGGCGCAGCTGTATAATCTTTTACCAAAGCCCCCGTCCGGGCTGAAGCTATTGCAATGGCTTTATCCGAATTGTCCACAATGACTTCTTCACCAAAAGCATTCATATAATGTTTTACTCTTCCTGTTACCTTTATTTTAAAAGGCTTTAACGAAGTGAATTGAACCGTATCACCAATCAGATACCGCCAAAGACCACCATTGGTACTTATTACCAAAGCGTAATTTTTATGTAGCTGTACCTCTTTAAGGCCGATTGTGTTTGGATTTGGCTTTTTATATTCATCTGCGGGAAGGAATTCATAAAAAATTCCATGGTCTGTAAAAAGCAATAGCCCATCGTCGTCGGGTTTATTTTGCGCAGCAATAAAACCTTCGCTGGCATTATAAATCTCCAGGTAATTGATGGGCGATCCTATTAGCTTGTTCACTTGCTCGCGGTAAGGCGTAAACGAAACACCACCATGCATATATAACTCCAGGTTGGGCCATACTTCTTTTAATGTTTTTTTTCCTGAAATTTCAAGGATACGTTTTATCAGGATAATCGTCCACGTAGGTACGCCCGCAAGTGAAGTTACATTTTCGTTAATGGTAGATTTGGCAAGCTGTTCTATTTTGCTTTCCCATTCATCCAGCAAGGCAATGCTGAGGTCCGGTGTGCGTATCCAATGCCCCCAAAACGGTGTGTTCTGCATCAATACGGCACTTAGGTCGCCATATTGAATCTCCCCATCAATATTGTGAACCTGGTGGCTTCCTCCTACTACCAGGCTTTTGCCTGTAAGCAATTCACTGTCCGGAAAATTTTTGTAATAATTGGTGAGTACATCTTTGGAAGCTTTAAAATGAATATCCTTCAGGCTTTGTTCGCTTATCGGAATGAATTTACTTTTATCTGAAGTGGTGCCGCTACTTTTTGCAAACCAATAGATGGGTGTGTTCCACAGAATATTTTCTTCGCCCGCCATCATTCTGTTGATGTAAGGTTTCAGGTCGTCATATTCATGAATCGGAACTCGCGTTTTAAAATCTTTTACCGTAAATAATCTTGAGAATTTATATTTTCTTCCAAACTCTGTGTATTGAGCCTGCGTTACCAAATGCTGCAACACATTTCTTTGGGCCGATATGGGGAAACTAATCCAATTTTGAATACCCCATAAGCGCATCCTTGCTAAACGTGATATGACAGGGCTCAGAAGTTTCAAGTTAATTTGTTAACTGTTTATTGGTTAATTAGTTTTTGGTTCATTTGCTTTTTGATTGTTGCTTGCCTTTTGTTTTTCTGGCTCTTGATTCTCGGCCTCTTTCCCCTCACTTAAACACATCTGTATGCAAATAATCCTTTCTTTTCAGCTCAAAATTTCTTCCAAGGTACAAGCGCTTCACTTGTTCATCTTTCGCCAACACGTCGGCAGTTCCTTCAATAAATATTTTACCTTCTATCAACAGGTAAGCGCGGTCGCAAATAGAAAGCGTTTCATTTACATTGTGGTCGGTAATCAATATCCCGATGTTTTTATATTTCAGCCTGGTAACGATTGACTGAATATCTTCTACAGCAATAGGATCAATACCCGCAAAAGGTTCGTCAAGTAAAATGAACTTGGGATCAACCGCCAAGGCACGGGCAATTTCTGTTCGCCGTCTTTCGCCTCCACTTAATACATCCCCATTGCTTTTGCGCACATGGTCGAGATTGAATTCCGCGATCAGGATTTCGAGTTTTTCCTTTTGCTCCTTTTTAGAAAGCCTGGTCATTTCTAATACTGCAGTAATATTATCTTCTACGGTAAGTTTTCTAAAAATACTTGCTTCCTGAGGCAGGTAGCCTAATCCCATTTTGGCTCTTTTGTACATCGGCAGTTTGGTAATATTCTGCTCATTCAAAAAAACATTTCCATCATCTGGTTTTACCAATCCCACTACCTGGTAAAATGACGTGGTTTTTCCCGCGCCATTAGGGCCGAGCAAACCCACAATTTCACCCTGGCTTACCTGGAAGGAAACTTTGTTATTTACAGTGCGTTTGCCGTATTTTTTTGTCAGGTCTTTTGCGAAAATCGTCTGGTTCAAATAGTTTTATTTTTTATAAAAATACGTGAATGAAAATAAATTGGAGCAAAGTTCAATTCTTTTAGCTTTTTCTACATCGCAACATCTTTTTTTTAAAATGAAATTCTTTGATTTTTGTTGCTTTACTGAAACTTTAGACAAATTTTATTGCGCTTATATTATCCTCAAAAAATAAAGTGGGCTATACAAAACCTGGAAGGTATAGTAGATACACAAATAACAGCAATTTTTATTTTTTATAAATCATTTGAAATCATCGAATCTAAATTAGGAGCAAAAAAAACTGAATCTGTTTATCGAAGAATTCTTACATTCATGCCTTATTTTTAAAACTTATTAATATTATCATGGGAGATCTTCAAATTAAAGTTCAGCCAAAAAAATACGATGCAGTTATAGTTGGCTCAGGTGCAGGTGGAGGCATGGCAGCCTATGTTTTAGCGAATGCTGGTTTAAAAGTCTGTTTGTTGGAAGCAGGCCCCAATTTTAATCCTGCTGTAGATTCCAAACAATTACAAAACCCATGGGAATCGCCGCGCAGGGGCGCCAGCACAAAGTATCGGCCTTTTGGAGATTTTGACGGATGCTACTGGGGATGGGAAATTGACGGCGAACCTTATACCAATGCCAAAGGATCTAATTGGGAATGGTGGCGTGCGAGAATGCTGGGTGGCAGAACCAATCACTGGGGAAGAATTTCTTTACGTTTTGGTCCAAAAGATTTTAAACACAAAAGCATTGACGGGCTTGGTGATGATTGGCCAATAGGATATGAAGACGTAAAACCCTATTATGATAAAATAGATAAGCTGCTTGGCGTGTTTGGCACGAATGAGGGATTGGTAGATGATCCGGACGGGATTTTTCTTCCTCCACCAAAGCCACGTTTACATGAGCTGATGATAAAAAAAGCAGCTACAGGAATTGGGATTCCGGTAATTCCTTCCCGGCTTTCTATTCTTACCAAAAAGATAAATGATACGCGTGGACAATGTTTCTTTTGCGCACAATGCGGACGCAGTTGCAAAATATTTGCAGATTTTTCATCATCATCAGCATTGGTAATGCCTGCTCTTGCCACCGGAAACGTAGATCTTGTGGTGAATGCCATGGCCCGGGAGGTACTCACCAATAAGGACGGGTTGGCAACAGGTGTATCTTATGTAAATAAAGAAGATATGCAAGAATACCAGGTAATGGGAAGAACGATTATCCTGGGTGCCAGCGCCTGCGAATCAGCCAGGTTATTATTGAATTCAAAATCGCAGCGCCATCCAAACGGTTTAGGAAATTCAAGTGATGTAGTGGGACACTACCTGCACGATTCTACAGGTGCTGATATGGGCGGAATCATTCCTGATCTCTTTGACCGCAAACGCTATAATGAAGACGGAGTGGGCGGTATGCACGTTTACACGCCCTGGTGGCTTGACAATAAAAAGCTTGATTTTCCCCGTGGATATCATATAGAATATGGTGGAGGTTTTGGAATGCCTTTATATGGATTTCAATGGGGCATTGAAAATCTGAATGGAACTTATAAGGTAAAAGGAAAACAAAAAGAAGCGGGCGGATATGGCGCATCGCTAAAAGAAGATTATCGTTATTTCTTCGGCTCTCATGTAGGCATGGCCGGACGCGGAGAAACGGTAGCACGATACGACAACTTTTGCGAAATAGACCCAGCCGTAGTAGATGTATATGGTATTCCCGTTTTGCGTTTCAATACCAAATATTCAGATTATGAAATAAAGCAGGCGAAGCACATGAAAGAAACTTTCTCCGAAATTTTGCATTCGATGGGCGCTGTTTCTATCTGGGGCGGTGATGACGGCCCTGAAGATAATTATGGCTTACATGCGCCGGGAAATATTATTCATGAAGGCGGCACGATACGTATGGGAAATGATCCTAAAAAAGCACCATTGAATAAATGGGCGCAGGCACATGAATGTAAAAATTTGTTTAATGTGGATGGCGGACAGTTTGTATCGCAGGGAGATAAAAACATTACATGGACTATCCTGGCCTTATCTATGCGCACATCGGAATATATCGTAGATCAGTTGAAAAAAAATGAGATTTAAAATAAATGCGGTCCAGATTTTACCTCTTTTGATATTTCTTCCGCTTCGGATTTCTATCGGTAAAATTGCAAATGCCAGTAAACAAAGCTTTTTTAGGAATTCTTAATTTTGTGGCAACGTTGTGATTCACTAAAACTCAACCATTCAATGGTGCACCTCATTCTATTTGCCTGAGCTACTTTTAAATCCTCCGGTTTTTTGCGAAGCATTTCTTAGCAGAAACAAAAAAAGGCTTCTCCGAAGAATTATTTTAATAACTTCCGTTTTATGAAAAAACGATTTCAGGCAGTTGTCAATAAAAAACATCAGTTTGATTTAACTTCTGAAGACGCACTTCAGTTTCAAACGGTAAATGCTAACGGCATACATGCGCGGGATAAGCATGATTCTGTAAATGCGTCTATCCGGGCTGCTGACTTTCCAAATAAAAAATATACCATCAAAATCAATGCTGCATTTTACGAAGTGGAGTTGAAGAATGAATTGGAATTGCTTATTGATGAACTGGGCTTGATGGCCAACGTTGCTGTTGTTTCAAACGAACTGATATCGCCGATGCCAGGGTTGATTGTTGACATATTAGTAAAAGCAGGTTCGAAAATTACTACGGGCGATGGCCTTCTGATATTGGAAGCCATGAAAATGGAAAACAAATTAACGGCTTCACGCGATGGCGTCGTAAAGTGTGTATTGGTAAATGTTTCTGATGCGGTGGACAAGGGAGCGGTATTGATCGAATTTGAAAATGATGAAAAAGATAAATAAGATATTGGTAGCAAACAGGGGTGAGATTGCTTTGCGGATAATGAAAACCATTCGCAAAATGGGAATCCAATCTGTGGCGATTTATTCTGAAGCAGACCGGGATGCGCCGCATGTACTATACGCAGATCAGTCCGTTTGCATCGGCCCTGCCCCATCGGCTCAATCGTATCTGAAAGGAGATGATATCATTCGAATCGCCAAAGAACTTAATGTAGATGCGATACATCCCGGTTACGGATTTTTAAGTGAGAATGCTTCCTTCGCAAAAAAAGTTCAGGAAAATAATTTGATTTTTATTGGTCCCAATCCTCATGCGATAGAAGTAATGGGTGATAAACTGGCGTCCAAAGCCACGGTAAAAGATTATAATATTCCTATGGTACCCGGAACTGATCATGCGGTTTCGGATATTGCTGAAGCGATTAATACAGCCAATGAAATTGGTTTCCCAATTTTGATAAAAGCATCCGCAGGAGGCGGTGGCAAAGGAATGCGGATAGTATATCACGCAAAAGATATTGAAGAACAAATGCAGCGCGCTGTTAATGAAGCAAAATCTGCTTTCGGTAACGGTTCCGTTTTTATTGAAAAATATGTAACCTCACCCCGGCATGTGGAGATGCAGGTCATGGCTGATATGCAAGGCAACACGGTATATCTTTTTGAAAGAGAATGCAGCATTCAACGCCGCAACCAAAAGGTGGTAGAGGAGGCGCCATCAACTGTCCTGGATGATGCATTACGAAAAAAAATGGGAGATGCAGCAGTCAATGTAGCGAAGGCATGTAAGTACGTAGGTGCAGGCACGGTAGAATTTTTGGTAGATGATTCACGCAAATTTTATTTTTTGGAAATGAACACACGCCTGCAGGTGGAACACCCGGTAACAGAATTTATAACCGGACTCGACTTGGTAGAAGAGCAGATTAAAATTGCACGCGGAGAACCACTTTCCTATAAACAGGAAGACCTGGAAATAACAGGGCACGCGCTGGAACTTCGTGTGTATGCAGAAGATGCTTGGAATAATTTTAATCCTTCTACGGGTAAGGTTAACCGTTACATAAAACCGGAAGGGGAAAATATTCGTGTGGATGATGGAATAAGAGAAGGCTCAGAAATTTCTGTTTACTATGATTCATTGCTTGCAAAGCTGATCACGTATGGAAACAACAGAACAGAAGCAATTCAAAATATGCTGAAAGCCATTAACGATTATACCATCGGGGGAATAGAAACCACGCTTCCTTTTGGATACTTCGTTTGTACCCATCCGGATTTTGTGTCGGGCCACTTCAATACTTCTTTTATAGAAACCCATTATACCAAAGAAATTGCAGGCAGCCTCCACGAAAAAGAAGCGAAGCTTGCTGCCCGCTTAGCTTTGTATCAATACCTGGAAGATGCAAAAATATTGCGATTGCCAACTACTTAAAACTTCAACAAAACCAATGAGGACTATAAAGGATGATTTACAAAGAAAAGTTTCCGAAGCGCTGGAAGGAGGCGGAAAAAAAAGGATAAAAAGCCAGCATGAAAAGAAAAAATTGACTGCACGCGAACGCATCAATTATCTTCTCGATGAAAATTCTTTTGAGGAAATGGGCATGCTCGTAACCCATCGCACCAGTGATTTTGGAATGGATAAGCAGGTCTATTATGGAGATGGAGTGGTAACGGGATACGGAACAATAGATGGCAGGCCTGTTTATATTTTTGCACAGGACTTCACTGTTTTTGGCGGATCACTTTCAGAAACGCACGCAGAAAAAATTTGTAAAATCATGGACCAGGCCGTCAAGGCAGGCGTACCAATCATCGGCTTGAATGACTCCGGGGGAGCAAGAATACAGGAAGGTGTTCGGTCGTTAGGTGGATATGCAGATATTTTTTACAGAAATGTACAGGCATCTGGTGTTATTCCTCAAATCTCCGCTATCATGGGGCCTTGTGCCGGTGGCGCTGTCTATTCTCCCGCAATGACAGATTTTACTTTCATGGTGCAAAACACCAGCTACATGTTTGTCACTGGCCCGAACGTGGTGAAAACAGTGACCAACGAAAACGTAACTGCAGAAGAATTAGGAGGCGCAAATACACATGCCGTAAAATCAGGGGTCACCCATTTCACAGCACCAAATGACGTCGTTTGTTTAGACCAGGTAAAAAAGCTCTTCAGCTATCTGCCGCAAAATAATAAGTTGGCTCCTTCAAAACTTGCTTATGTTTTGGGCGAAGAATATTGTGAAGAATTAGAAAATATTATTCCCGACTCCCCAAATAAGCCTTACGATATGCATCTCGTGATAAAGGGAATCATTGATGTAGATTCTTTCTTTGAGGTACACGAACAATTTGCTACCAACATCATTGTCGGCTTTGCGCGACTTGGCGGAAGAAGTGTTGGCATCATTGCCAACCAGCCTATGAGCCTGGCCGGTGTACTTGATGTAAATAGTTCAAAGAAGGCAGCGCGGTTCACCCGGTTTTGTGATGCATTTAATATTCCATTGCTGGTATTGGTAGATGTGCCGGGCTTCTTGCCGGGAACTGAACAGGAATGGAATGGAATTATTTTGAATGGTGCAAAATTGCTATATGCTTTGAGCGAGGCGACTGTGCCACGTGTCACTGTCATCACCCGCAAAGCTTATGGCGGAGCTTATGATGTAATGAATTCAAAGCATATTCATGCAGACATTAATTATGCATGGCCCACGGCGGAGATAGCGGTGATGGGCGCAAAGGGTGCCAGTGAAATTATCTTTAAAAAGGAAATTTCAGAAGCTGAACATCCGGATCAGAAACTAATCGAAAAAGAAAAAGAATATGCTGACAAGTTTGCCAATCCTTTTGAAGCCGCACAACGTGGTTTTATAGATGAAGTGATAGCGCCAAAAGATACCCGTAGAAAATTATTGAAAGCCTTTGCTATCCTGGAAAATAAAGTGGTATCCAAACCGGACAGGAAGCATGGAAATATACCGTTATAAAAGGCCGTGGAAGAAAGAATATAAATGAATGCTTTTTGTTTGTTTACTGTCAATATCAAAAAGCTTTCAATCTGAAAATCGGCATGCTTTAAGAGTAGATTCCTTTTATTAATTCCTTATTTTTTTCCATAATCACTTTTCTTTTCAGGCTTAGTTTCGGCGTCATTTCGCCGGTATCTATCGACCATTCATGTGGCAATAATTCAAACTTTTTTATTTGTTCCACATGATTAAAAAATTGATTATAGCGCTCCACAGCATTCTTGTAAAGTTCTTTCACAAAAGGATCATTAATCATTTTTTCATTGTCTGTCGCATCAATATTATTTTCTTTGCACACGGCTTTCAAATTTTCAAATGCAGGTACAATTAACGCGCTTACAAATTTTTCACCGGCGCCTATTACCATTATGTTTTCTATCAGTTTTGATTCTTTCATTTTATTTTCAATCACTACCGGAGCCACATATTTGCCACCACTGGTCTTAAACATTTCTTTCTTACGATCAGTGATTTTCAAAAATTTTCCATCTACCATCATTCCAATATCTCCCGTTTTGAACCAGCCATCTTCCATCACTTCAGCCGTGAGCTCCGGATGCTTGTAATATCCCATCATTACATTAGGGCCTTTGCATAATATTTCGCCATCATCAGCAAATTTTACTTCTACATTATTGATCAACGGGCCTACAGTACCAAACATCCTTCCTTCTACCTCAAATCTGTTTACGCTAATTACGGGGGAGGTTTCCGTAAGCCCATATCCTTCCATAATCGGAATACGCGCTGCGGTAAAGATCCGGATAAGCCTTACCTGGCACGCCGCGCCACCACTAATTATGCAGACAATTTTATTCCCTAATGCCTCGCGCCATTTATTGAAAATAAGTTTGTTTGCTATGGACAATTGCATGTTGTAAAGAAACCCCTGGTTTTTGTTGATCTCGAACCTGTTGGCCAAACTGTGGGCCCAAAAAAATAATTTTCTTTTGATGCCGGTTAGCTCACTTCCTTTCTGCATTATTTTTTCATATACTTTTTCGAGTAAGCGTGGCACTGTTGTAAACAAATCAGGCGATATCTCATTTAAATTTTGAGGAATGGTTTCGAAACTCTCAGCAAAATAAATTGAAGTGCCCTTGAACAGGTAGATAAAAGTCACCATCCGTTCAAAAATATGATTGAGAGGAAGGAAACTTAATGCCTTAAAATCGTCGCCCGGAGGAAAACATGGAATACTGGCTAAGACGTTACTTAAAATATTTTTATGTGAAAGCATCACCCCCTTTGGCTTTCCGGTAGTACCGGATGTATAAATGATCGTAGCAAGATCATCGTATTTTAATCTTTCTGAAATGGATTTTATTTCCTCTACAATAACTTCGTTTACCGGTTTCAGAAGATCTTTCCAATGCATTTCACCTTCTATTTTTTCGAACGAAATAATTTTTTTCAGATGAGTAAGATTTGGCTGTACGTGTCTTGTTTTTTCTAATAAATCCCCATCGTTTACAAATATTAATTTGACATCAGAATCTTTCAAAATAAATTCAAGATCTGGTTCGCCGATGGTAGGATAAATTGGGATTAATACTGCACCGATTTGTTGCACTGCCAGGTCGAGCATCACCCATTCAGGACGGTTTTTTGCAATCACGGCTATTTTATCTCTTCCTGCTATGGTAAAGTCATTCGGACCGACTCCTTCCCGGAGCAAGCCAGCGCTTAGCTGGTTAACAATCACTGAAACTTCTTCCCTGGAGTATTTTATCCATTGACCATTTTCCTTTCCGGCAAGCATCGTTTTGCCCGAATCATTTTTCAAGAGAATCTCAATACAATCAAATAAGCGCGCGGGTGTTGCCATGGCATTTCTTAATTTAAAAAGAACGTGAAAAAAATTCGCGTCAACTTCTAAATTAAGCAATTAAATAAATAAAACAGTTTCTAATAAAAAATTTTAAAGTTCAGCAAAAGTCAATGATAATACTGTCCTGAAGGAATTTTGAAAATGTGACTCTTTTGATAATCACTAAATGCTTTATACTCCTCAGCATGAGTGCCAGTCCAATTTTGAAACGAAGCGAGATTTTGCGACGCGCCAAATATCCACTCATTATATGCAGGGAATAAGCCTTCCTTCAGGAATTGTTCCTGAAGTTGAAAAAGCCTGAAAGGAAATTTATCCGCATAATTTTTATCCCAGGCAAGAACAAAACGCGTTCTTATCATAGTAAGGGTTTCGGGATTTAATCCGCGGATTACAATACTATTTTGCTGATTCATGCAGGTTAAGAAAGCTACTTCAAACGGTTTCTTATCTTTTGTATTTGACAACAGATCTGTATTTGCAAAAAGCCTTTTATAGCCATTAAGCAGAATATCTTTTACTTCCGCGGTACGCGCGGTAAAAGATTCGATATTGACAAAAATTTCACCATAGATCAGGCACCATACTTTCTCCTTAGTAAAATAATAATACTTGCAGGCGTTATAATAATTACTCCCAAATGAAGGATCCATTTCAATTCCTTTTTCCCACTGCTTTATGGCTTCAGGAGCATTTTTTCCTGCCAACATTTCACCATAATCGTTATATAAACCACCGCTCTGAGGAAATTCTTTTATTGCCTTTTTATACATTTTATCAACCTCTTTCATTTGCTCTAATGCCACATAAATCTTTCCTGCTATCTGGTAAGCCTGGTCGTCTGCAGTGTTATTGTCCACGAATGGCTGGATAGTACTCAGCGCTTTTTTATTCTGATTTTGAAGATAATAGTCAAACGCAAGATCCTTTGCTATACTGAGATTTTTAGGAGAAAGTTCAAGCGCCCTTGATAAAATAAGAGAAGCATTGGCATAGTCGCCCTGGCGCATAAAAGTCTTTGCATTTTCATGAAGTTTTTCGACATCTTCCTGCTGGGCAACAACAGCTACTGAAATGGTACAACAAAGAATAGCAAAGAGAATTTTTTTCATCGGGTAAAGATAAAATACTTTATCGCGCGAAATCTTTATAAAAAGAAAAAAATGTTATAGAATGATGAAAAAAAAGAAAGTGCGTATTAGTAAAAATAATTAATCAATATTTTCAATAATCCCTGCAATGCCCTGTCCGCCGCCAACACAGGCCGTTACGATACCATATTTTTTATTCAGCCTTTTCATATCATTAATAATCTGAACTGTTAGTTTCGCACCCGTGCATCCGAGTGGATGGCCAAGTGCAATAGCGCCTCCATTGATATTTACTTTTGATGGATCCAATTCCAATGTTCTAATTACAGCAAGCGACTGAGAAGCAAAAGCTTCATTTAATTCTATTAAATCTATTTGAGAAAGACTCATATCTGCCCGCTTTAAAACTTTGGGAACTGCTTCGATTGGGCCCACGCCCATGATGCGGGGATGTACTCCGGCGCTTACACAGTTTACCAATCGCGCAATTGGTTTTAGTTTTAATTCGTTCATCATTTTTTCGCTCATCACTATTACGAAGGCCGCGCCATCGCTCGTTTGCGAAGAGTTTCCTGCGGTAACCGTACCTCCTTGCGTGAAGACAGGTCTTAATTTTGCCAGCGCTTCCATCGAAGTATCGGCACGAACGCCTTCATCCGTGTCTACTACAAAACTTTTCTTTTGTTTTTTATTATTTTCATCTACATAAATTTCTTCCACCGGCATCGGAAGAATACCACTTTTGAAATATCCTTCTTTGATGGCATTTTGCGCCTTTTGGTGTGAGTGCAAACTAAATTCATCCTGGTCTTCTCGCGTAACACTATATTCTTTTGCAACAGCTTCCGCGGTTAACCCCATTCCGAGATAATAATCCGGTGTTTCTGAAGCAACGGAATAAGCGGGTACGGTTTTCCATCCTGACGTGGGAACCATCGTCATGCTTTCTGTGCCGCCGGCAATAATACAATCTGCCATTCCGGTTCTGATTTTTGCCGTGGCAATAGCAATCGTTTCAAGGCCGCTGGCACAATAACGGTTTACCGTCATACCGGGAACAGAAATTCCTAATGCTCTCACGCTAATCATTCTGCCAACTTGTAATCCTTGCTCCGCTTCGGGTACAGCGTTTCCAACAAATAAGTCATCCACTCTGGTTGGTTCTAATTCAGGCACTGATGCCAACAATCCTTTGATCACATCTACAGCCAGGTCATCAGGACGGTAGAATCTAAAACCGCCGCGTTTTGATTTGGTAACTGCTGTTCTGAAACCTGCAATTATATATGCTTCCATAAAAAATTTATTTTAATAAATGAAGTAAGCAAATTAAGGTTTTATCTGGTACGAAAGAAAGTTAAAAAATTTATGCTTTAGCCAGGTTGCAACTAAAATAAATCAGAGTTTTCATTTTGAAAACAAATCAATATCTTTGGGAAATGAATATTATCGTCAAAAGGGCTGTCTTGTATTATGTAGATAAATACCCCCAGGCGAAAATATCTCTTTTAATATGGTATAATGAATTTTCAAAAGAGGAATTCCGCAATTTTAATGAACTAAAAGAAGTATATGGGAATGCCAGCGTTGTGGCCAATAGCAGAGTAATATTTAATATTAAAGGCAATGATTACAGATTAATAGTCTCGATAAACTTTAAACAGTTGGCAGCTTATATTATTTGGTTTGGCACGCATAAAGAATACGATAAAATTGATACTTCTACAATTGAATTTGACACAAGGATTTTAAATTATAAAGTAAAATAATTATGAATTATAAAGTAATAAAAACAGAAGTAGCTTATCAGAAAGCTGTTAAACGTGCAATGGCTATTTTCCAGGCGAAAGAGAATACTCCGGAAGCTGACGAACTGGCTTTGCTTTTGGTATTGATAAAAGATTATGAAGATAAAAATATAAAGATTCCTGAAGCAGATCCTATTGAAGTAATTAAACTGAAAATGTCAGAAAGGGGAATGAAACCCAAGGACCTGGAATCTATTATTGGCAGCAAGGGACATGTTTCATCAGTGCTTTCGGGACGAAGGGAAATAACTTTAAAAATGGCCCAACGTTTAAAAAATTATTTCAATCTGCCTGCAGAAATATTTTTGCATTCTCTATAAATCTCTAAAACAGTTTTGTAGTAAACAAAGAAATAACCCGGATTTTTAATTTGGAATTTATATAAGCAATCGTTCAGGGAAAACATTGAAGTAAAAGGGTAAGCAATTCCTGATTTAAACTTGTCAAGAAATATTCAATACTCAACAATCAATGTTCAATATACAGGTGAAAAAGGATCAGTAAACAAACTAATTGAGACTGTAAAATAAACTGTGTCAAAGTTCACGAGAATTAAGAACTTTAAAAACACAGTTTATAACATGGGAAACAAAAAAGAAGCCTTCGATTACGAAGCATTAAAAAAGAAGACCCTG
>JAHEZA010000010.1:15275-17337 GCA_023251335.1 Chitinophagaceae bacterium
AAACAAACTAATTTGAATATTTTCTAATTATTCTTGTTTAGAGAGTCTCCGTCATTTATTAATCCAGATAATTCCCAACTATCGGCAATCTTCTTCCTGTTCCGAATGCTTTCGGTGAAACACGAATGATAGGGCAAAACTGGTTTCGCTTGTATTCATTTCTGTTCACCAGTTTCAAAATACGATCTACAAGCGCTGCGTCAAAACCAAGTGATTTTATTTCCTTCGGTCCCTGTACTCTTTCAATATATTGATATAAAATTTTATCGAGAATTTCGTAAGGAGGAAGGCTGTCACTGTCTTTCTGATCGGGCCTTAATTCCGCCGAAGGCGCTTTAGTAATAATGTTTCCAGGAATTACCTGCCTTCCGGCAGGCGTGGTTTCTTTTTTTGAATTAATATATTTTGCCAACTCATATACCTGTAATTTGTAGCAATCTCCAAGTACGCCAAGCCCTCCGGCCATATCGCCATATAGTGTTCCATAACCAACAGCAAGCTCACTTTTGTTTGAAGTATTCAGTAAAATGTATCCAAATTTATTAGCTATCGCCATTAATAAATTTCCTCTTGTTCTTGCCTGGATATTTTCTTCGGCTACGCCAAACGGAAGATTGTTGAAAACAGGTTTTAATCCATCTAAAAATTCTTCATAGATATTTTTGATCGGGATAATGTCATAAGGATTTTCAAGGTTCTTGCTTAATTGCTCTGCATCATCCACTGAATGTGAAGAAGAATATTCTGAAGGCATCAGAATCGCTCTTACATTTTCCTTTCCCAACGCCTCACAGGCCAATGCTATTGTAACTGCGCTGTCAATGCCTCCGCTACTACCAATGATAGCTTTGGAAAATCCCATCTTTGAAAAATAATCTTTGATGCCCAAAATGATGGCTTCATACACCTGGGAAATATTTAATTCAGGAGTAAAATACAATGGTTCGAAAATCAATCCGGGAACCGCTGCGGCAGGTTCTATAACCGGTGCGTCGACAGTTCCGTCATCGTTTAGAATAATTTCTTTTAGCTCTTCTTTAAATTGTGGCAACTGACAGCAGAGATTGGCATCCTTATCAAACACCAGCGAGTCGCCATCAAAGATTATTTCCGTTTGGCTGCCAACCGCGTTACAATAAATAAGAGGGATTTTATATTTTAAAACATTAGACTTTATAGTGGCTTTCCGGTCTTCATCATGCGTGTAGTCAAATGGCGAAGCAGAAATATTGATCATGAAATCAGGTTGCCGCTGCATCAATATATCCATTGGGCAAACCCGGTAAAGCGGGTTGTCGCCAAGATTCCAGATATCTTCACAAACAGTAAGCGCAATATTTTTTCCTTTAAATTCAATCGTATCCCAATTATAAGCCGGTTCAAAATATCGGTTTTCATCGAACACATCATACGTAGGCAAACATGTTTTGTGTGCAATGCCCTTTATTTCCTTTTCGTAAAGAAAAAAGGCCGCGTTAAAAAGATTTTTCCCTTCCCGCACCGGGTTTATATCGGGAGCGCCAACGATCACACCAATCGTATCAGCATACTCTTTAATGTTGTCGATGCTTTCAAAACATTTATCAATAAAATCTTTGAAATCCAGAAAATCGCGGGCAGGATAGCCACAAATGCTCATTTCGCTGAAAACAATAAGGTCCGCATTTTTACTTTTTGCAATCTGAATGGCTTCAATAATTTTTTCCTGGTTTTTATCAAAATTGCCAATGTGATAATTCTGCTGGGCGAGAAAAATTTTCATTTTGCAAAATTAATCCAATAAAATGTTGAATATTTTTTCATTTAACAAAATACTGTTTATTTTTTTTCTTTTATTTGGGGTATGAGAAATATTATAATGCTATTGTTTTGCGCCGCCATGCTGTTTTCGTGCAAAGGCAATAAAAATATTCCTGACGTTTCCTCCATAAAAATAAATGTAGAAACCCAAAGATTTGAGCAGGATTTTTTTGCAATAGATACCAATAATGTAGCGGAGTCTCTAAAAACGGTCTTAAAAAAATATCCTGATTTTTTACCTGATTTTACTTTTAATATCCTG
>JAHEZA010000208.1 GCA_023251335.1 Chitinophagaceae bacterium
CTCGAAGTTCAGCAGCATTTGGGTGAAGATAGCGTTCGCTGCATTGCAATGGATGGAACTGAAGGCCTGAAACGCGGTATAGAAGTGGTAGATACAGGTTCTCCGATATTAATGCCGGTAGGCGAGGACATCAACGGACGTTTATTTAATGTAACAGGTGATGCTATTGATGGTTTGCCACAGGTGAGCAAAAAGAATGGCCGTCCAATTCACGCTAAACCGCCATTATTTGAAAATTTAAGTACTGCTACTGAAATTTTATTTACCGTAATTAAAGTTATTGATCTGATTGAGCCTTATGCAAAAGGTGGTAAAATTGGTTTGTTTGGTGGTGCCGGTGTGGGAAAAACGGTTTTGATCCAGGAATTGATAAACAACATCGCGAAAGCATATAGCGGTTTATCTGTGTTTGCCGGAGTAGGAGAAAGAACACGGGAAGGAAATGACCTGATGCGTGAAATGATTGAAGCAGGCATCATGAAATATGGCGATAAATTTATCCATAGTATGGAAGAAGGTGGCTGGGATCTGGATGCAGTAAATATGGAAGATTTAAAAGATTCAAAAGCCACTTTTGTGTTCGGACAAATGAACGAACCGCCGGGAGCAAGGGCACGTGTAGCTTTGAGCGGACTGACCGTGGCTGAGTATTTCCGCGATGGAGATGGTACCGGAAAAGGTAAAGACATTTTGTTTTTCGTAGATAATATATTCCGATTTACCCAGGCTGGTTCGGAGGTTTCTGCATTGCTTGGAAGAATGCCTTCGGCGGTGGGTTATCAGCCAACATTGGCTACAGAAATGGGATTGATGCAGGAAAGAATTACTTCTACGAGGAATGGCTCAATTACTTCCGTTCAGGCTGTGTATGTGCCTGCGGATGACTTAACAGATCCCGCTCCTGCGACTACTTTTGCACATTTGGATGCAACAACTGTATTGAGCAGAAAGATTGCGGATTTAGGAATTTATCCAGCAGTGGATCCCCTGGATTCTACTTCAAGAATTCTTTCTCCCGCAATTGTAGGTGATGAGCATTATGATTGTGCTAATAGGGTTAAATTAACATTACAGCGCTATAAAGAACTACAGGATATCATTGCAATTCTTGGTTTGGACGAATTGAGTGATGAAGATAAACTAACAGTAAGCCGTGCACGCAGGGTTCAACGTTTTCTTTCTCAACCTTTCCATGTTGCAGAGCAATTTACCGGATTAAAAGGTGTGTTGGTTTCTATTGAAGATACCATTCGGGGTTTCAACGCGATTATGGATGGCGAAGTAGATGAATATCCTGAAGCAGCATTTAACCTGGTAGGTAACCTGGATGACGCAATAGCGAAAGGTAAAAAAATGATGGCAGCGGCGAATTCTTAATTAGCTGATTAGCTAATTAGCCAATCAGCTAATTATAAAATGTATGAATTTAGAAATCTTAACACCGGATAAAAAAATTTTTAGCGGAGATGTGTATGGAGTGCAGTTGCCTGGTATCAGTGGCATGTTCGAAGTACTTGAAAAACATGCTCCGATAGTAAGCGCCTTAAAAGCAGGTACATTAAAAATTTTGAAGGATAAAAACACTTCTTCTCAATATAGCATCCAGGGCGGTTTTGTGGAAGTGATAAATAATAAGGCTACTGTGTTGGTTGAAGGTGCTAAAGAAAGTTGATTAGGCTATTTTGCTTTTGTGAAAACCTATTCAACCCAACTACAGAATCTTAAAAAACAGAAACCAGGCACCCTTAAAATAATTTCAGGCACTACTTTTTCGTAGTGTCTTTCTTTTTAAGCAGATTATTAAGTGTATTCTTTATAGTTTTCTCTGCATTTTTTTGAGTATTCTCTAACGGCTTTCCCGAAGCGGAAGCGCTGTCTTTTTGCCCACCCAATATCTGTTTGGCAACTTCTTCTTTTATATCTTTTATTGCCTGGTTTTTTACGGCATTTGCTGAGTCGGTTATTGTCTTTTTGGTGGTATCCATTGTATTTTTTACAAAGTCCGTCGCCTGTTGTTTCATCTCATCAGCTACTGAAGACGCTGCTGCATTAAGGTCTGTTTTTATAGTGGGATTTGTGATGGTCCCTTCCATTTTTACATTTAGGTTTAGCGTATCGCTCAGTTTAACCGGAATTCCTTTAGAGGAAGCCTGCTGTGCAAGATTATTTATAAGAGCATTACCCTGCGCCCCCATCATACTACGTGGAACTTTCATCCCAATTACATAGTTGATAGATTGATCTAATCCATGCATGCCTCCTATTTCCATATCAATACCTTTCACTTTTACTTGAAATGGTTTCACCAATACTTTGCCATTGGCAAAATCAAAATAAGCCTTAATATCTTTAAGTGCAAATCCGCTTAATTCAGAAATGTTTAAAGTCTGCGCTAATTTTTCAGCAGGTGCGAATTTTTTCAAAAACCCGTTCAGCAGCAATACGTCGCCTTTTCCGCTAAGTGTAGCCAGATCCGGCATCATGTCACTTCCGAGCCTTCCATTCATTGTCATCTGCGAATTAATTATTCCGGAAATAAATTTACCAACAGGCATTAATTTTTGGACTGTATTAAAAGCATAAAACGTTTTTTCGGCATCCAGGTTTTTTACATCATACGCTAATGAAATACCCGGATGTTTTGGATCATTTTTAGTTGAATAAGACCCATTGAGTCCAATGGTGCCGCCCAGCGCATTCATCTGCAGATCGTTCAGGTTCAATGTTTCGTCTTTAATTACCACCGTACCTTTTACATTATCATATTCGGTTTTGTCATACGTCAGTTTATCCACACCGGCATTTAAAGTGAACGCAACATTTTTAGGAACCAGAAATGGTTCCGAAGCGCTGTTATTGCTTGTCGCCGTGTCAGTTCCCATAAAATCATTTAGGTTTAGTTTGTCAGCGTGAACATCTAAATTACCTAAGATGGGTTCATCCTTCAGTGCATACCCGATAGCGTTATCTATCGATCCGTTCGCAGTAATTTTAGATTTAAGGTATTCTGCATTTAATGAATTTAGAGTAATGTTTTTTGGATTGAAAGTGAACATTGCATTACTAACTTGGATGCCCCCGGGATAATCTTTGCTTGTATAATTCATATCCGATACGTTCAGCGTGCCGGATGTATTGATCTTTTCATATTCCTCCTTATCAATAGCTGCCTTGTTTCCTTTAAAAGCAATATCTGCCGAAAGCATTCCCGATAATTTGGTACCCGGTTCAAGCGTGATAAACTGCCCGACAGAAGCAAGATTGAATTTCCCTTTTGCCGCACCATCAAAATAAAGTACGGTAGCAGGATTTTTTATTAAAACATTAAAATCAACCGGGTTATTACCAATTTCCAGGTGCGCGGCCGGTATTTGAATTACTGTATGATCCGCTACGCCATCCGGATTCTCAAACTTTATTTGAATGTTGCTGTTGCTGATTGGTTGTGGAAAATCATCGGATGAATAATTCAAATTGCCGATGTTGACAAATCCATTCGCGGTAAATGGCCCGGGCTTTTGCTGCATAATCACCGCCAGGTTTCCTTTAGCTGATGCATCCGCATCCAGCAGCCCCGACAGTTTGGTATCTCCGCTTAATTTAATAAATTTCGTTACTTGCGCCAGGTTTAGTTTTCCCTTTATTGCAGCTTCAATATATTGAACCGTCACAGGATTTTTTAATAATAATGTAAAGTCAAAAGGATCGTTGCCAAACTCAATATGACCTTTAGAAATATCCAGCACAGTATGGTCTGTAACGCCGTCGGGATTATCCACTTTTACCGCTAGCTCAATGTTCTTAACCGGCTGAGGTAAATCGGGATATTGAAAAAATCCGTTCTCTACATTGAGATTAATATTATAGGCAGGTATTTTTACAGAATTGTATTCTCCTTTCACAAAGCCATTAAATACCACTTTGCCGCTCGTTTTAATTTTAGAGAAATCATTTTTATAGATCGCCGGAATCAACGATAATAGCGTTTTAAAATCAGTAGAAGGCGCATTGAATTTTATATCCATCCCATAAGTGCTGTCGTTCACGAACTGGAAATATCCTTCCGTCGAAAGCTTCATGTCGTTCAAGGCAATGTCATCAGTTTTGAAAGTGTATTTATTGTTCTTATTATCTACTTGTATGTCCGCATCCAACGAAGTGTTAGCATCAACCAGGTAAGGAATATTTGCGTAAGCAAACGAAACAGACTTTGCAGATGTTTTTGTTTTTAGTGTAAATAGATCAGATGTAAAATCTCCACTACCGGAATGATTAAGATGAAAGATCTCACTGCTCATGTTTCCCGGAATATCCACATAGCTAATATAGGCGTCGTTAATGGTATATTTTTTAAGGGACATTTTAAACTCACCTTCTCCTTGTTGCGTTGATGTGGTATCTGGTTTGGTAATATCCCAATTCGCCTTTCCTTCTTTATTTACTATCGCATGAATGCGGGGATTATCGATCGTGACAGAATATATCTTCATTTCTGAATTGCCAAAGAGACTCATCAGGTTCATAGCAACATCAATTTGTTTGGTAGCGATGAGAGTATCTTTTGAAAAGTCACCGATGCCAATCACCTGCAAATCTTCGAGCCCAACAGCAACATGTGGAAAATGCCTGAAAAGGGAAATATTCACGTCCTTAAAATCTACATTAGCGTTCACATTTTTATTGATTTCTTTTTTGGCGATTTCCATGATCTTTCCCTTGAAGATAAAAGGAAGAATAAAAGCTATCACAATCAAGGCAAGCAGCGTTATTCCGGCTATTTTTAAAATTCTTTTCAACATGGGGCTTCTTTCTTTAAGTTAAAAGAACGCTGAAAATATCTTTGATATTTCAGCTTAAAACAAGTTTACAAATATTAAGCCTGAAAGGTCTTTGATATTAATAAATTAACAAAATGAAGAAATCTGTGCTGATTATTTCCCTTTAATCATATAATAGACACAGGTAGTTAAGTAATTTCTGATGTAGGGGATTTTTCTTATTAAAGGATTTTGTTTTTTTGGTTTCAAATTGAATTTGTATTCATAAATAGGATTAAAAAGATAGTGTATTTTATCAACAATTTTATAGTTGGTTCTTTTTACAATTTTTTCAAATCTTTCGATAGATATCCCTGTATCTTTTATTTCCAATAGATCGTTGATAACATGTTCTGGTTCTTTAAATAATTTCAAAATGCCTTTGTAAACCGGACGCGGAAATAAATGAAAATAGGGAATTTTTGACAACGAAGTTTTACTCAATTGCTGGTGTCCTCCAAAAGGCATTTGCCACGGAGGAAAGCCAAAAAAGATAATACCCGAAGATTTCACAAAGCCTTTTAATCGGGCTAACAATCTTTCCTGGTTATGAATATGTTCTATCACGTCCTTGAGCACGATTATATCAAATCGCCCTCCAAGACTTTCGACGTTCGTGTCATAAATATCCTTTGCCACAAAAGAAA
>JAHEZA010000209.1 GCA_023251335.1 Chitinophagaceae bacterium
GCGTTGCTTTTTGTCACCGGAATCTATAGCCAAAGTATAGTAAGTTCAGCGCTGTTTTATTCTAATAGTGAATGGACGGATCTTGGCGTCCTGTGGTTAATGATTGCTATAGCCGGAATTCTGGGAAACTTTGTTGGATATTGGTTTGGATATAAAAGCGGCCCTTTTTTGTACGAGCGGAAAGATTCTTTTTTATTTAAGAAAAAATATTTGATACAAGCGCATGATTTTTATGAAAAGAATGGCGGAGTGGCCATTCTTCTTGCCCGGTTTATTCCTTTTGTTCGAACGTTTGCACCCATAGTTGCGGGTATTGTAAAAATGGACGGCAAAAAATTTTCACTGTACAATATTCTCGGTTGCGTTTTGTGGGTAGGAAGCATGTTGCTTGGCGGACATTTTTTACAAAAACTGGTAGAAACAGAATTTAACTTTGATCTGAAGAAACATTTGGAAGTAATTGTTGTAGTAATTATTGTAGTAACTACATTTCCTGTTTTATGGAAAATGTTTTTCTCGAAAACGAAACCTGATGCAATTGCTGATTGAAAATTCCCGATATTTATTGCTTTACTGCAAAAGCGTTTTTGTACATAAATAATATTGTATCAAAACAATGAAATTCCTAAACTTCAAAAAATTTAATAATCAAAGTGCCGAAAGCAGTGCTGCGGCCACAACCGAATTGAAATTCCTTATCATCCGGTTTTCTTCTATCGGTGATATTGTGCTTACCACGCCGGTTATCCGCTGCCTGCGAAAGAAATATCCTACTGCGACGATCCACTATCTCACAAAAAAAAAGTTTTCGGATATTGTTCAATCAAATCCTTACCTGGATAAAATTATTTTATTGGAAGACGATTTGGGTAGATCCATCGCGGAAGTAAAAGAACAGAATTACGATCACATTATTGACCTTCATCACAACCTGCGCACACTACGGATTAAGAATTCGCTTCGCGAAACTCCTTTTCATTCGTTTCACAAATTAAATATCAAGAAATGGATCTACGTCAATTTTAAAATAAACCTGTTGCCTCACAAACATATTGTGGACAGGTACATGGCTACGGTAGAAAAATTAGGTGTGGTAAATGACGGGTTGGGCCTCGATTATTTTATCCCCGAAAATGACCGGTTGAAAAAAGATGACATTCCATTTTCGCATTCGCAGGGATACGTGGCCATTGCTATTGGCGCGGCGCATAACACCAAAAAATTGCCTGTTGAAAAATTGAAGGAGTTGGTTGAGAAAATTCAATATCCAATCATTTTGCTGGGTGGAAAGGAAGACTTTTTAAATGGTGAAAAAATTGCTGAATCTGATGCTGTAAAAATTTATAATTCCTGCGGCAAATTTTCATTAAATGAGTCGGCAGATATTGTCAGCAATGCCAAACTTGTTATCAGCCACGACACGGGAATGATGCATATCGCAGCAGCGTTTAAAAAAAATATTCTTTCCGTTTGGGGCAATACCGTTCCATCTTTCGGTATGGTTCCTTATCAAACGATGTATGAGATTTTCCAGGTAAATAAATTGTGGTGCCGGCCTTGTTCCAAAACCGGCTTTGAAAAATGCCCGCTCGGTCATTTTAGATGCATGAAAAATCAATCAATGAATGCGATTGCTGAGAGGACGCATTCTTTTGTGAAAGGGGGAACATAAAAGTGGTTAAAATGTCAAACGCCAAATGTCAACTGCAATTCAAAACACTTTATTTTTGCAACCACCATGCCCATTTCACTTTTTAATCCTTTCGAAACTTTACATCTAAATTCTGCTACATGCTTTTTAACCGGTGTTGATTTGACATCAGTAGACGAACAAATTACCGTTTTTCCCGGTTGGATACTGGATCGCTTTTCATTAAGAGAAAAGAAGTTTAGAATGATGGACCAGGTTACGGGCATCCGGTATGACGATTTAAAATTGCCCGCTTCATCGGAAGTGAAAAAAGCTTTTGAAAATTTAGATGAAGAGATAAAAAAGGCGTTTGATAGTGGCTTTGCAGAAGTAAAAAAGTTGCCTGAAGAAAGATTATTTCTTTGGATGTCAAGATTGGTTTATGGTGTGGTGTATCATGATCTTTGCCTTCAAATAAATCGTTCGGCTAAAAGGGATAAAGAGAAAGAATTCAAACTTTCTGCATTGCTGAAAGAGCGGTTTGGAAAACTTCATTTGATGATGCAGTCGTTGATCGTGCCAATAGAATTCGGAGCGCTGAAACCGTGGAGCATTAGAATTGTCAGGCTCAAGTATTCGAAAGATACTTTTAATTACAAAGACGAACCTACCAACCTCAACTTCTCGCTCGGCTTGAATGGTTTTGGCATCGTAGCTTGTCTGCAGGATAATGGTGCCGTTGGAAATAGTCAACAAGATATTATTGATAAAATTTCAGATAAAGAATTGCACCCGATTCAGTTTGAAGAACTGTGCGCCAGGTTTCTTTATGCTAATTATTTGATGAAAAAAGGCTCGCAACATATTGTTCAACTACTGGAAGAAAAAGTAATTATCGAATCCATTCCATTGGCAGATACTCCAAACGATCCATTATTTGGCCGGTGGGACGATAATATGTTTGCGCAGGTGTTAGCCGGCTATTGGGAGCCTTGGGGATTAATAAAAAGTGATATCATTACCCTGCCAGATGCGCCCATCAGTTTTTTGGAAAACGATTACACACATGAATTTATTGAGCCCGAATCTATCACATTACCTTTTTAATTTGCGATGGTTCCCTTTTTATAATTGTGTTCAACCCGGAAAAGTCTTCTAATATTGTATCTAATGATTTATCGATAATCTGTTCATCAAAAAAGAGCATTTGTTTTCGACGATTGTTTTCAAAACTTATTCCTTATTTTTAATGAAAAGTAATAACCCAGGATGCATAAATTAAATCCTGTAATGGTCATTTTAAAAAAACAAAACTGATATGATAAAAAATGAAAAACAAAATTCACGCCGCTCATTTATCGCCAATGTTACTAAAGGAGTTATCGGCGCCTCCATGGTGCCTTCTATCGTAACAGCAAAAGATAGTAAACGGCATCTTGAAGAATTAGTTAGATCAAATCAAAATTTTGGCCCTAACGACCAGGTGCAAATCGCATTGATCGGGTCCGGAGGAATGGGAGTAGCAGATGCCTCTACGTGTATTACAGTGCCAGGAGTGAAACTGGTGGCAGTTTGTGACTTATATGATGGCCGTCTTGCACAAGCCAAAAAGCGTTGGGGAAATGATATCGCTACCACGAAAGATTATCGAGAAATCCTTAGAAGAAGTGATATTGATGCGGTGATCATCGGCACGCCCGACTTTTGGCACAAAGATATTTCAGTAGCGGCCATGAACGCAGGCAAGCATGTGTATTGTGAAAAGCCAATGGTACATGATATTTCAGAGGCTCCGGCTGTAATCGAGGCGCAAAATAGAAATAAAGTAGTCTTTCAGGTGGGAAGCCAGGGTATGAGTTCGCTTGGAAATGAAAAAGCCAAAGAATTATTGAAACAAGGCGCTATCGGCACGTTGAATTACGCAGAAGCTTTCTATGCACGCATGTCTCCGGAAGGCGCGTGGCAATATCCGATTCCTGCTGATGCTTCGGCTTCTACGGTAGATTGGGACAGATATCTCGCCATTGCTCCTAAAAGGCCTTTTGATCCTTTGAGATTTTTCCGCTGGAGAAATTATCGCGATTATGGTACCGGCGTTTCAGGCGATCTTTTCGTTCACGTATTTTCCAGTTTGCATTTCATCACAAACTCTATTGGCCCTAATAAAATTATGGCTACAGGCGGTTTGCGTTATTGGAAGGATGGGAGAGAGGTGCCGGATATTATGCTGGGCACATTTGATTATCCTGACACCAATGTGCATCCTGCCTTCAATCTTTCTTTAAGAGTTAACTTCGTGGATGGCACCGGTGGAACCAATTATCTGCGCATGGTAGGCAGTGAAGGCTCCATGACGGTGGAATGGGATAAAGTAACATTATATCGCAACAGAAATATAATAGATGCAACCGATCCGCTTTTGAAAACAAAAAATAATACAGCAGAGGAAAAACAATATGTGTATGAAAGAAAAAAAATGGTGCCACCGGAAGAAATGATTTATACGGTTGAAGAAGGCTATAAAGGCGCGCATTTCGATCATCACTACAATTGGATAAATGCTATTCGTACCAAAGGGAAAGTAACCGAAGATGCGTTATTTGGCTTCAGGGCTGCCGCGCCTGCTTTACTTTGTAACCAAAGCTATTTTGACAATAAAATAATTCAATGGGATCCTGAAAAATTAAAGGTTATCTCGTAGAGAATATGATTCATATTTTGATTTTATTTTGGGTTACGGCATACCGTTATATGTGTCACATTCACCGTGAAATTGGCAAACGTAAATTTGAAGTATTTGCTTGTTCACTATGTTCACTGAAAAATGATGGGAGTAGATTTGTCTTATGAAAGCATTAGTAATATCGGGCGGAGGCAGTAAAGGTGCTTTTGCCGGCGGCATAGCGGAATATTTGATCGGAGAACGGGGGGAAAAATATGACCTGATGGTCGGTTCTTCAGCGGGCGCTCTTCTTTTGCCTCACCTGGCGATCGGCAATATAGAAAAGATTAAAAAGATTTATACATCGGCTACACAGGAAGATGTTTTTAATATTTCACCCTTTCATACAAGGGAAACCAATGGAGGTGGGTATTTCAAAAGCATTAACCAATTCACTATTCTTCGCAACATTTTGAAGGGACATCTCACATTTGGAGAAAGCGAAAATTTGCGAAAGCTAATCTTCGAAAGTCTGACTAAAGAAGAGTTTGAAAGGATCAGGTTGGTTCAAAAAAAAGTGATTGTAACCGTTTCTAATTTTACCAGGCAAAAAGTGGAGTATTTTAATTCTGATGATTGCAGTTACGAAGATTTTTGTAACTGGACGTGGGCTTCATCAAACGCGGTTCCTTATATGAGTGTATTTGAGCACAATGGATGCCAGTATGCGGATGGTGGATTTGGAAATCACATTCCTATCAATTGTGCGTTGGAAAATGATGTTACAGAAATGGATGTGATCATTTTGGAGCGGGAAAATGAAGACCGGAAAAATCTGATAGCCCGAAATCCATTTTCTTTACTAATTCAAATGATGCGTTTTATGAGTAACCAGATTAGTCTAAAAGACAGGATCATTGGCCAATTGATGGGAACAAAAAGAAAAATAGATATTAATATTTATTTTACGCCAAGGCAGTTAACGGATAATCCATTTATTTTTAAACCTGAATTATTGGCGCAATGGTGGCAGGAAGGATTAGAATTTGCAAGGGAAAACCAGCCAATCTGTTATTGTAATCATGACACGGTCAATTTAAAAGGACACCATATTATTTTAAAACCCCCTCCCTATTAAATTGAAAATAAATTTTTAACTTTCGGACAA
>JAHEZA010000210.1 GCA_023251335.1 Chitinophagaceae bacterium
GTTGATAACGGGATGCGGGTAGCGATTACCGGTCGGAACTCAGACCAGGTAAACATGGCGGCTGCTTCCTTAAGCACAGATGCTTCCAGGGTATTGTCTCTGCAATCAAACGTAAGTTCGATGAAGAATGAAACCGATGCGATAAAAGCCACTATAGATCATTTTGGCCAGATTGATGTATTGGTTGCCAACGCCGGCGTTGGACATTTCGCACCAATTGATCAGTTGACAGAGCAGCTTTGGAACGAAACGATTAACACCAACCTTACCGGAGTCTTTCACACCGTGAAAGCAGGCATTGATGCCATTAAAAATTCTAAAGGATATATTATCACGATTGCCAGTCTTGCGGGTACCAACTTTTTTGAAAATGGATCAGCCTATAATGCCAGTAAATTCGGACTGGTAGGTTTTACCCAGGCCATTATGTTGGATCTTAGAAAATATGGCATCAAAGTATCTACGATTATGCCCGGCTCTGTAGCTACGGATTTTGCAAACCAGGTTCCATTTGCAAACCAGCCGTCCACTAAATCAGAGTCATGGAAAATCCAGCCTGAAGATATTGGCCAACTTGTCCTGGATCTTTTGAATATGGAACCAAGAACGTTGCCGAGCAAGATAGAAGTGAGGCCTTCCATGCCTCCGTCCAAATAGAATGGCATTGAATTGTATTTTATTTTTGAAGTCAGTAAACAAAGAAAAAAGGGATTTATTTCGTTTAAAGAATAGTTCAGAATTAAATCAAACAAAGTTGCCGCAAAAAATTGCGGCAGTTTTGTTTGTGCTGGCGACAACGAATCAAAAAATTATCTTGGATTCCATTATTTATTTCCCTTGCCAGCTATTATTCTTGCGATTGATATCCGGCAAATCTCCTTTAGGATCCAATACCACCGAGGTTATCGGGCTCGTAGAATTATATTTAAATGTCCAGTCGGTATCACGCTGCCATACGTTTACAGGAAGATCAATGATCTGCGATTTGCCATTTTGTTCAGTAATCTGTACTGTAACAGGCAAGGCTATTTGCTGCAAATTTGCTATCGTAATCAACGCACCTTCTGACGGTTTATCGTTCTCGTATTTTACGCCTTTTACGGCCTGGTCAAATCTCCAGGTTTCATAAAACCATTCTTTCCAAAACCAGTTGAGATCATCGCCTGCTGCATCATTCATCGTACGGAAAAAATCAATTGGCTGCGGATGTTTGAAAGCCCAACGCTTAATGTAAGTTTTGAAAGCATAATCAAACCTGTCAGCGCCTATCACCGAATTGCGCAAAATATTTAAACCGGTTGCAGTCTTAAAATAATACTGCCCGTAGTCCCTCAGGCTGATAGATTCCGGAGGCGTCATCAGCGGATCATTACTTTTAGTCATTGTTCGCGCCATTCCCAGAATACTCCTGTTAGAAGTGTCACCGTATTCACCATGATTGAATGCATTAGATGCATAGCCATTGATAAACGTATTCATTCCTTCATCCATCCACATGAAACTTCTTTCATCAGAACCAACAATCATCGGGAACCAGTTGTGCCCGATTTCGTGGGTTACGTCATGCCATAGATTGGCTTTTTTTATTTTGTAACTACAAAAAACAATACCTGGGTATTCCATTCCAAGCGCAACGCCGGCTACCACCGCCGCTGAGTTCCATGGATATTCAAAATAAGTTTTGGAATAGAATTCAATGCTTTGTTTTAAATATTGTGTTGATCTTCCGTAAGCATCATAGCCTTTACTTTCCACAGGATAAACCGCCATGGCGATTCCTTTTCGTCCTGATGGAAAATTAATTCGTGCCGCGTCCCAGATAAACGCCTTCGAAGCCGACCAGGAAACGTCTCTGGAGTTGTGCATTTTAAAATGCCATGTCTTAGTTCCCTTTTGAGAAAGCCTTGTAGATGCAGCGCCTACTTCATTTTCTTTGATAATAAAAACTGTGCTGTCACTTTTACGCGCTTCGTTTAATCTTTTAATTTCCGTAGCGGTCAGCACTTGTGACGGATTTTGCAAATCACCCGAACCTGCTACAATCATATCAGCAGGCACTGTAACGTAATAATCAAAGTTTCCATATTCGCAATAAAACTCGCCCAAACCCATATAGGGCAGTGTGTTCCAGCCTTTCGCTTCATCATACACGCACATGCGCGGATACCATTGCGCAAGCTGATATACAACACCATTTTGAGTGTATAACCTTCCCATCCTGTCGGCCCCGTACTGTGGAATAGAGAAAAAATAATTTATCTTAATGTCTACTTTATCGCCATGCGGTTTAACGGCGAAGGGTAAACGCAATTGCATTCTTGTATCCGTAATTACCGGATCAATTTTATACGTTTTCCCTTTATAAATAACAGATGCTGATTCGATATGACAACCACCTTTTTTATATCCCTGTACATCAAAACGATCGCCGGTGACAAGTGTGGTAGCTGCTCCGCGCGAATCAGGATTGAAAAGATTCTGGTCTAATTGCAACCATAAATAGTTAAGCGTATCCGTACTATTGTTGGTGTAGTTGATGGTTACATTTCCTTTAAGCGTTGTGTCAGGTTCGTCCAAAGTGGCATGGATAATATAGTTCACGCTGTTCTGCCAATACTTTGAGCCCGGCGCACCATTGGCGCTGCGAAATTCTGTTGCCGGTTGATTTAGAAATAGCGGATCGAAAACTTCGTTTTTGTTATAAATAGAAGCCGAATCCTGTGCAAAACTATTCTGAGAAAAGATAGCTGCTGCCACAAGGCAAATACAAAAAGAGAAAACATGTTTCATAGAGAAATTGATTTTATTTTAGGCGATAAAAGTAAGGGAATATTGAATACGATGATTGTTACACTTAAAACTACCTGTGAGATTAAGCTTTGAAAAACTTGCTGTTCTTGTTTTGGAATAAGATTAATTTTTTTAAGGTTCAATGAAGAAAAATTAAAAATATCTTTACTGAATCATTTACTTTAGCGACAAATATTTTTACAAAATTTACATAATGAATAAAATAAAAGTTGGGTTTATTTGTTTGTTTACTGTATTTGCTAACAGTATTGCCTACGCGCAAACAAGAACAAAATTAGATTTTGATAACAACTGGAAATTCATACTCGACAGCGTCAATAACTATTCAGCAGAAAACATAAATGACAATTCATGGCGCACACTCAATCTGCCGCACGACTGGAGTATTGAAGGAACATTCAGTAAAGACAATCCTGCGACACCGGGCGGTGGCGCTTTACCGGGAGGCATCGGCTGGTATCGTAAAACTTTTACCGTTCCTGCTTCGCAAAAAGGCCAGTCATTTTTCATCAGGTTTGATGGGGTTTACAAAAACAGCGAAGTATGGATCAACGGAAAATCACTGGGCATGCGGCCTAACGGCTACATTACTTTTCAGTATGAATTAACTCCTTATCTAAAATATGGAAATGAGAAAAATGTAATTGCGGTAAAAGTGGATAATTCCAAACAGCCTAACTCCCGCTGGTATTCTGGTTCGGGTATTTTTAGAAACGTGCGGCTGATCTCTGTAAATAAATTACACGTGGATCAATGGGGTACGTTTGTTTCTACAACAAATGTTTCCAGCGAAGCGGCTACGGTGAATATCATCACCAAAATAAAGAACCAATATTCTGAGGATAAATCAGTCGTTGTGAAAACAACTATTTATGATGCATCAGGAAAAAAAATTTCGACATCTTCTAAAAAGACAACACTTGGCGACAATAATAAAAATCCGGAAGAAATAAAGCAATCCATCAAAGTAAAAAACCCAAACCTTTGGTCAACTACCAATCCTTATTTATACAAAGCCGTTTCACAAATTATATTGAACGGAAAAATTGTTGACACCTACGAGACTAATTTTGGAATCCGTTATTTTAATTTTGATATAAATGAAGGATTTTCACTCAATGGGAAACATTTAAAAATCCTCGGTGTTTGCGATCACCACGACCTTGGCGCTTTGGGATCCGCGGTTAATACGAGAGCGATTCAGCGGCAGTTGGAACTATTAAAAGCAATGGGTATTAATGGCATCCGAACCTCACACAACCCGCCCGCACCGGAGCTTCTGGACCTTTGCGATAAAATGGGTTTTATCGTAATGGATGAAGCATTTGATATGTGGGCGAAGCCAAAAAATCCTTACGATTATCATTTGAACTGGAAAGAATGGCATAAAAGAGATCTGGAAGACCAGGTGTTGCGGGATAGAAATCATCCATCCGTTTTTATTTGGAGCGTGGGCAACGAAATTCCGGAGCAGGGCGGCAACCCTGAAAAAGGAGATACTTCAGGACGCGTAATTGGAAGAGAGCTTGTTGCCATCGTAAAATCCTTAGATACCACCAGGGAAATTGTAACGGCCAATAATGATGTAAATAGTCACAACAATATAGTGCTGTCGGGAGCATTTGACTTGGTTGGCGTTAACTACCATCATGATCTTTGGGAAAAATTTCATGATATATGGCCGGGTAAAAAAATGCTCGTAACAGAAAGTACATCAGCATTAGAAACACGCGGTTATTACGACCTGGTTCCATTTGATTCTATCCGTCGTTGGCCTGAGCGCTGGGACAAACCTTTTACCAATCCGAATGGTGGCTATACCGTTTCAGCCTACGATAATGTAAGTACGCCGTGGGGTTCAACGCATGAGGAAAGCGTAAAAGCTTTATTGAAAAATAAGTTTGTCTCCGGAATGTATATCTGGACCGGATTTGATTATATCGGTGAGCCAACGCCTTACACATGGCCTGCGCGAAGTTCTTACTTTGGAATCATTGACCTGGCAGGATTTCCCAAAGATGTTTATTACATGTACCAAAGTGTGTTTACTGATAAACCTGTGTTACATATCTATCCGCACTGGAACTGGAAGCATGGAGATACAGTGGATGTGATTGCTTATTACAATAATGCGGACGAAGTAGAATTGTATCTAAACAATCAATCGTTAGGAGTTCGTAAAAAAAACGGAGATGACCTGCATGTAAAATGGACAGTACCTTTTGAGCCGGGAACCCTGAAAGCCATATCACGAAAAAATGGAAAAACAGTTTTGACTACCGAAGTAAAAACGGCAGGCGCTCCTGCAAAAATTATTTTAAAAGCGGATAGAAATATGATTAGCGCAGATGGAAAAGATCTTTCTTTTATAACCGCAACGATTGAAGACAAAGATGGAACAAAAGCGCCGCGAGCCGATAATGAAATCCATTTTGAAATCAGCGGGCCGGGCTTTATTGCCGGCGTAGATAATGGCGATCCGGTAAGTCACGAATCGTTCAAAGGCAATAAACACAAGGCTTTGAACGGATTGGCACTCGCCATCGTTCAGTCGGATGGCAAGAAAGGCAAGATAACATTAACGGCAAGTGCAGATGGATTGCAACCGGCAACAATTATTTTGGACGTAAAATAAAAATGGAA
>JAHEZA010000211.1 GCA_023251335.1 Chitinophagaceae bacterium
ATTATATAAGCAGTTACGAACATGGTTATAATATATCAAAAATCCATGAACTTGTATTAAACGCAAGTTCTGTATGCTGGGCAGATTATTTGCTGCCACAAACATTAAATAATAAACAGCATATACTTGATGATCTTAACAACGATGCGCCGAAGGGTTTGGTAGCTATCAACCATCCATTGTTAAGGCACGCTTACAAGCCGTCTGATTTTAAATATCTCACGCATTATTCATGCATGGAAGTATTGAACCCTTCCTGTAATTCTGCTGCATTATGGGATGAATGTTTGTCTGCCGGCAAACCTGTTTTTATTATGGGAGATGATGATTGCCATGATGTGTTTGATACAAACAGAGTTGGAAAAAATTGCACTTGGATTAATATACCACGTCCAGGCAAGAACAATATCCTGCAAGCTTTAAAAACAGGTTGTAGTTACGGAATGCGGGTTGGGCCAAACCTGAGGGTAGAAGAAAGAAAAGATGAAAATGACAGTATGCCAATGCTACAACAATTTCTTGTAAAAAAAGATACCATAAGTGCAAAATTTAACTTGCCGGCTAAAGCAATAATCGTATCTGGAAAGGATGGCCATTTGATACAGGAAGCATCGAATACGAATGCTGTTTTATTTAAGCTGGGCACAAACGAGCCTTATGCACGTATTACCGCAAACTATGCAAATGGAACACAGGTTTTTTTAAATCCTGTGTTCAGGTATAAAAAGTTTCCACTCCGCAAGGCTGTAGCACGCATTGATGCAGCGCAGACGCGATGGGTTAAAACAGCAGGCTTATTCGTGTTGACAATCTGGTTTGGCCTTGTCTTAACCCTTCTTTTTCAAAAAAAACAACATCATAAATTATCAGCCAATATAGCACCAGTTTATGGATAAAGTCCAATCATTAATACTAAAAATAGTAGAGTTCGGAATTGTAGGCCTGTCTGGCATGTTCCTAGATTTTTCAATAACATGGATTTTGAAAGAAAAAGTTAAGTGGAATAAATATGTTTCAAATGCTGCGGGCTTTTCGACCGCCGTTGTAAGTAATTTCTTTTTAAATTATATATGGACGTTTAATAGAGAAGCAGTGAGTGTTGCCGGCGCTTTCTGGTTATTTTTCTTAATTTCACTTGCAGGTCTTTTATTAAACAGCGGTTTCATATACGTGTTGCATGAAAAAAAGAAAGTAAATTTTTATCTTTCCAAACTACTTGCTATTGCGTTAGTGTTCTGCTGGAACTTCAGCGCTAACTACTTTTTCAATTTTCATTCAGTTGCTAAATGAAGTATCGCAAAAAATTAGTTCACCTTATAATTATTGCTTCATGCATACGGTTGTTTATTGCAGGCGCAATCGGACTGGGCAACGATGAAGTGTATTATTATACCTATGCACTGCACTTACAGTGGAATTATTTTGATCATCCGCCCGGCGTTGCATTATTAATAAGATTAACCACGCTAAACCTATTACTTTCTAATGAACTGTTTATTAGGCTTGGAAGTATAATATGTGCAGCTGTAGGCACCTGGTTAAGTTTTAAAACAGGTGTGCTTATTAAAAATGAAAGAACAGGTTGGTATGCTGCTATTTTATATAACACGAGTATCTATACAAGCATTATTGCAGGTTCGTTTATTTTGCCGGACAGTCCTCAGGTTGTTTTTTGGCTGGCGGCTATGTTCTTGATGATACAAATGGCGGGGTTGCTTAATGACAATAAACAAATTGCTTTAAGGCAATGGTTATTGTTTGCCTTATTAAACGGCGTTTGCATTCTATGTAAAGTACATGGCATTTTCCTGTGGTTCGGATTTATTTTGTATCTCCTGTTTTATAAGAGGAGAGTATTTTTGCAGCCGCAGTTATACATAGCGGGATTAATTACGGTTGCCGTTTTTAGCCCCATCATCTGGTGGAATATCAACAATCATTTTGTGACCTGGACCTTCCATAGCAACCGCGTAGCCATACACCATGTTCAAGTAAATTTCAGCAGTTTTATACAAGCATTTTTCGGGCAGGTATTTTATAACAACCCGGTGAATGTTGTATTAGCTGGTGCAGCCATATATTTCTATCGCTCAAAAAAATTTCTACAGCAAAGGACCTACATGCTTTTATTGTTTGTGGGTTTGCCTATTATTATTGCCGTAAGTATTATATCGGTTTTTGATAGCGTATTGCCACATTGGAGTGGCCCAGGATTTCTTTCATTAAGTTTCATTGCGGCTGCCTATTTAGATAGCGTAAATATTAATTCAATAAAATTTCCAGTTGTCTTAAAAACCTGCATCGCTTTGATTGGCATAACGATTATTAGTGGCCTCGCCCTTATTAATTTTTATCCGGGTACTATCGGCAGTAAAGAAGAAGCCAAATACGGCAGCGGAGATTTTACACTGGATATGTACGGATGGAAAGACTTTCAGCAACAATACAACACATGGTTGCAGCAACAAGATGAAAGCGCTTATTACAAGAAGCTGAAGATCGTTTGCGACAAATGGTTCCCCGCGGCACATATTGAATACTATGTAGCCCGGCCAATGCACACCACCGTTATAGGTGTTGGCAACCTTCATGACCTCCACAATTTTGCCTGGCTTAATAAAGCAGGAAACGATTTAAAAAAAGGCGATGATGCGCTTTGTATTGTGCCCAGCAATTATTCAACAGATGTAGATGATGTTTATCAACATGAATTTTCGTCAATAACAAAACTCCATAGGTTCACGGCTTTAAGAAGCGGGAAACCCACAAGATTCTTCACACTTTATCTTTTAAAAAATTACCAGGCAACGGATGAAGTGCATACACTTTCAATTCAATAATAGGTGAAGTATAAACATTTATTGGTGAATCTGATAGCGGTAAATGGAGAATTGTCAGCAGGCGTGCTGTTACTTTTTTAATATTTTCTTTGTCAAAGTTTCAGGTACTATTATCTACTATTATTTTCTTTTCGCAAATGCATATTAATGCGCCTGGACCTCAAAATCGCTTCAAACTTTTACCAGCCAGCCAAAACTATCTTCTACATTCCCCTCTTTAATGTCAGACATTCTTTTTTTCACATCCGGAGCCACTGTCCATTTGTCAACGTCGAATTTCATGACAAAATCTTTATAAGCCAGTTCTTTTATAGGCGAAATAGTGGCCGCTGTACCCGTGCCAAAAACCTCGCGAAGTGTACCCTTTTTATAAGCCTCCACGATTTCATCCATACTTAATCTTCTTTCTTCCACATTTAGCCCCAATTCCTTTAACAATTCAATGACGCTATCCCTGGTTACCCCCGCCAAAATCGTTCCTTCGTTTAATGAAGGGGTTATTGCTGTATTTCCTATAATAAAAAACACATTCATGGTACCACATTCCTGTACATATTTATGTTCAAAAGCATCCATCCATAACACCTGGTCGTAGCCCTTTCTTTTCGCTTCCGCCGAAGGATACAAGGAAGAACCATAATTACCAGCATTTTTTGCAAATCCCACTCCGCCAGGAACTGCGCGAACGTATTTTTCTTCAGCATATATCCTCATCGGCTCGCTATAATAGGGACCCGTTGGGCTCAGGATAATCATAAACTTATAGGTAAGGCTTGGTCGCACTCCTATTGCTTCATCCGTAGCAAACATAAAAGGCCTGATATATAATGAGTAATCGTGCTTTTCAGGAATCCATGCTTCATCCACTTTTACTAATTGTTTCATCCCCTCCATAAAAATTTCTTCGGGTACGGTTGGCATTTCCATTCTTTCTGCAGAAATATTAAACCGTTTGAAATTATCTTCAGGCCGGAAAATAAACACTTCACCAGCTTTGTTTTTATAAGCTTTTACACCTTCAAAAATAGCCTGGCCATAGTGAATAGCCGCTAACGAAGGGTCGAACGAAATAGGTTGATAAGGTTTGATGGACACTTCGCCCCATGCTCCATTTTCATAATCCACTTCCAGCATGTGATCCGTAAAATATCTTCCAAAAGGAAGACGATCCATATCTAAAGAGGCCAGCTTACTGTTTTTTGTTTTTGTGATTTTAAAAACATCAGTACCAATCATATCATTAAATTTGCTACAAAGGAACGAAAAAAAGAGACCGCTAAAATATTTTTATGAGTATAGATAATATACAATTATCAAAAACCGCACGCAGAATACTTTTTACAAAAACTTTGATAGAAGCTACCGAAGCAGGAAAATCTGGTAATAAATCAGAAATAACAATCAATTGCTTAGGGGGAAATGAGAAAAGTATCCTTTTCCTTGTAAAGGATCCGCAAAACAAGTTTTTGGGAGATGAAGAAATGAATTTGCTATCTAACCTTATAACAGCCTGCGAATTAACAATGGCAGATATAGTGCTGGTTAATAACACCCACACTGCGGCTACCTGCCAGCAGCTTTCGGATCATTTCCATTCAAAAAAAATTCTCATGTTTGGCCTCAACACCTCCGAAATGGAATTGCCATTTTCTATCCCACATTTTCAGATACAGACTTTCAATCAACAATTATATATGACTGCGCCGCCCTTAAATCAATTTCTAACAAATAAGGATCTGAAAAAGGAATTATGGCTGTGTCTCCAAAAATTATTTTTAAATAAATGAAGACGTTAATTTTTGCTACCAATAATGACCATAAAGTAGCTGAGATAAAGAGTGTTCTTAATAATAGATTTAATCTCTTGTCGCTAAAGGACGCTGGGATAAATATTGATATTCCTGAGCCTTACCCGACCCTGGAAGAAAATGCCCGGGAGAAAGCAAGGGTGATTAACAGATTAACAGATGAAGATTGTTTTTCGGAAGATACCGGACTTGAAGTAACTTCTTTGAATGGAGAACCTGGCGTAAAAAGCGCAAGATATTCGGGAGAAAATCGCTCGTTTGAAAATAATATTGATAAACTTTTATTGAATTTAGGACATCAGAAAAATCGGGAGGCACAATTCCGGACAGTTATTTGCCTGATACGCAAGGGAAAAGAAAAACTTTTTGAAGGTGTATGTAAAGGCACTATTATTGCAGAACGCAAAGGCAATGCAGGGTTTGGATATGACCCGGTGTTTGTACCTGAAGGCGCCGAGAAAACCTTTGCAGAAATGCCCTTAAATGAAAAAAATCTTTTTAGCCATCGAAAGAAAGCAATGGAAAAATTAATCACTTTTTTGCTCTCCGAAGAAGCTGACTAAATACAATTCCGGAAAAATATTACTATAATTTGACTTACCCAGGCAACCAAATACCTCAGGAAAACGACTTAATAAAAGGTTGTGTTAACAGAGATCCTAATATGCAGCGTTTGCTGTATGAAAGATTCTCTTCAAAAATGTATGGCGTTTGCCTCAGATACTCAGAAAATACCGAAGATGCAAATGATGTGATGCAGGAAGGTTTTATCAAGGTGTAT